>JALUJS010000675.1 GCA_027056825.1 Candidatus Krumholzibacteriia bacterium
GCCCTCTCCCTTGAACAGACCGACCTGAACCTGCTGGACCGCGGGCGACGCTCCCTGCTGGGCCGCAAGGCGCGCCGCAGGCTGATGCTTGCGGGCACGGCCGCCGCCGTGGGACTGGCGCCCATGGTGCTGGCCGGCAGCGTGCTGACGGCCAGGATCCAGGAGAACTACCTCGTCAAGGCTCGGCAGAGCCTGGAGGAGGCCCGGGTCCGGGCCGCGGAGGCGGCCGAGATTTACAAGGCCAGTCGCCTGCTGGACCACCAGCAGCTGTGCCTTGACTGGAAGGAGAACCAACGGTTGGACGTCCAGTCCCTGCTGACCCAACTGGCCGCCGCCGCTCCCGACCCTGTGGTGTTCCGCAGCGTGCGGGTCTACGCGGCCGAGGAGGGAGGGTACCGGCTCCGGATCACCGGCGACAGCCTGGGCGACAACGCCGGACAGGCCCAGGCCCGGTACCTGCGGTTCCAGAAGGCCCTGTCCGGACTCGAGGCCCTGGAAGGTTTCGAGGAACCCCGCATCATGGAGATCGAAACCGCGCGCAGGGGCAGCGCCATGACTCCCCTGACGCATTTCACCCTGGACCTCGAGATCGCGCCGAGGGCGCAGGAGCAGTCATGAACGCACGACGCCGCATCGTGACGGCGCTGGACCGGTGGGGCAGGCGTCGCGCCTTCTGGAGTGGTCTGATGGTGGTCTATGTGGTCCTGGCGGTGACCGTGGTGGCGCCCATGGGGCGCAAGACCCTGCGGGACCACGCCCAGGTAAAGGCCCTGGAAAAGGAGCTGGCGGACCTGGACGCCTGGACGGTGGCCGGAATGTGGCTGGAGCCCGAGGTGGCCCGCCGCCGGCCCGTGGTGACGGAGGCCTGGCAGAAGAGTTTTCCGGCCGAGCGCAACCGCGAGGAGCTGTTCCTGGACATTGCCCAAGTGGCCGACGGCTGTGGTCTGCAGGGGTTCCAGCTGAAGGAAATCAACCAGGGCGGCGATTCCGCTCCGCCGCCGCCCCTGCAGCAGAAGCTCGATGCCCGCGGCCAGGACGGCGGTTCGGTATCGGGTGTGCCCGTGATGGTACCCCGCATCCAGCTTTCGACGTACCGCATCAAGGCGAGTTTCAAGGCCGATTACGCGGCCATCACGCGATTCCTCTACGGGGTGCAGAAGCTGGATCGCGCCCTTGGTGTTCACGACCTCGTCCTGCGCCGCGACAAGGGGCAGGTCAAGGTGGATCTGGAGATGGATGTCTATGTCGGCCAAATCTCTTAGCCTCAAGAGCCCGGTCCTGATCGCCGTGGTGGTGGTCATGGGGATCGCCGTCACCGTCCTGAACATCAGGACCTTCGGGGGACCGCGCCACGCGCGGCGGCCCCAGGCGGCCCGGGCCCAGGCCGGAGCGGCCTTGCCGGGCGACCTGGACGAACTGGTTCGCGGCGCCGGCCGTGATCTGCGGGGGGATACCGGGAGCCACGCCCCGGGGGCGATCACATACCGGCGGCCGGGGCGGGATCCGTTCACGGGGCCCGAAGGCGTGCCGTTGGACGTCACGTCCATCGACGCGGTGCCTGCGGGAAATACCGGGCAGGACCACCGCGACCCGGTCTGCACGGCCGTGTTGCCGGGGGGCAGGCGGCCTTTGGCGGTGATCGGCGGCAAGACAAGGACCCTGGGCGACAGTTTCGACGGCTGGACCCTGACCGGTATTTCCGCCGGGGGGGTCGTGTTAAGGAACACGGCAGGACAGCAGCGGCGGCTCCCGGTCACTGGGAGTGCGTCGGCGGGGACGTTTTCGGTGAGCGTAGGCGGGGCCGCGGTCCTGTCAAAGGTCGAATAGGAAAGGATGGAGCCATGA
>JALUJS010000676.1 GCA_027056825.1 Candidatus Krumholzibacteriia bacterium
AATCCTGCACCAAACTCCCTCCTTCACGAGCGCAGGATTCCAATCCTGCACCAAACTCCCTCCTTCACGAGCGCAGGATTCCAATCCTGCACCAAACTCCCTCCTTCACGAGCGCAGGACTCCAATCCTGCACTAATTCCTTTTCCTATTCAGCGCAGGATTCCATCCGGAGCGCAGGACTCCGATCCTGCACAAATCTCCCTCCTGCACCCCTACGACTCCGGTCGGGCACGATGGCGTCCTCGCGTCTTGGGTGCGCCAGGCGAAGTCTGGTGCGTCTTGGTGAGTGCAAGTAGTCAGCCATGGTCATTGGCCGTTCGCCGTGGAGTGGCGGCCCCTCAGGCGAGGGCAACCGAGTTTGGGAAGCGGGCCTGCCGTTTCGTTCCCTCGATCCTCCAAACAGAAGAAGCCAAGCTCAACGGTCCGGAGAGCGGCCCGCGGTACCACCCACGAAACTGTGAAACCTTGGCGTTTCGTGGTGCGCCAACGTCTTGCTCGAGGGGGCACGGCACAACAACCTCGCGCCACAGGGACGCGACGATCGGGCCACGCCTGTGCTACCCTGGGCCCGTGCCACGAGGTGGAGGTGTGACCATGGCGGCTTTTCTCGGAAGATCGCGAATCGTGACCGTTCTCGGTTGCCTCGGGCTGAGCGTCGGCCTCGCGGCCTGTGGCAGCAAGCCGGTGGTGGGCATCCTGTTGCCGAGGACCGGGGGCGCCGCGAGCTACGGTGAATCCATCGAGAGCGGAATCCGGGTGGCGCTGGCCGAGACCCGTGAGGGCAAGGGACTTCCCCAGGGGTTCGAGGTGGTCTGGGCCGATACCGCTTCGAAACCGGACGAGGCGGTGGCCAGGCTCAGGGAGATGGTGGAGAAGCGCGGCGTCAAGATGGTGATCGGCGGCGCCACCAGCGACGAGGCCCGGGCCATGATTCCCGAGCTGGAAAAGCTCGATGTGGTCTGCCTCTCCCCGTCGGCCTCGGCGCCCGATCTCGCCAAGAAGAGCAAGCTGTTCTTCCGCATCTACCCCTCCGACGAGCTCGAGGGAGGCCGCGCCGGGCGCTTCATCTTCGACACGCTCAAGGCCAAGACGACCCTCGTCCTGGCGGGCAACAACGACTACGCCCGGGGGATCGAGCCCGAGTTCGTGCAGAAGTACGCGGACAAGCTCGGCGGCAAGATCGTCGCCCGGATCTCCTTCGACGACGATGGATGGCAGCAGGCCGCCGCGGCGGAGCTGAAGAAGGACAAACCCCAGGCGGTCTATCTCGTCGGGTACGCCGCTGACATCGCCAAGGGCATCCGTCTGCTCCGCAAGGAGGGGTACGACGGGCGCATCGTCACCACCTCGGCCCTCTACACCGGCAAGGCGATCCAGGACCTCGGCAAGCTGGCCGAGGGCGTCTTCTTCCCCCTGCCCCCGTTCGATCGAACGTCCCAGGACGAGAACGTTCAGCGGTTCGTCAAGCGGTACATGGACACCTACCAGAGGGCGCCCGACATCTTCGCCGCCCACGGCTACGATGCGATGAAGATCGTCATCGAGGTGATGCGGATCGCCAAGCCTCCGGAAACACCGGAGATCGAGAAGGCGCTCCACTTCGGGATCACCGAGTTCAAGGGGGTGACCGGCCCGATCCTGTTCAACGACTACGGCGAGGTCAAGCACTACCCCAAGATGTTCATCATCAAGGACGGCCAGGTCCTCAGCTACGAGGTCTACCTCAAGCAGGAGCGGCAGCGCATCCTCCGGCAGGTCCAGGAGCTCCTGGGGATGAAGCAGAAACCGAAGGCGAAGAAGACGCTCCTGGATAAGTTCATCACCATACTGGGCATACCGGGGG
>JALUJS010000677.1:0-1369 GCA_027056825.1 Candidatus Krumholzibacteriia bacterium
CCGCACCGGCACGTGGTCCACCAGGCTGCGCAGGACCACTCCCGTCTCGCGCTTGATGCGCTCGGCCTCGTCCTCGTCCACCCGCAGGCCGTGGGCCAGGTCGCTGGTCAGGTGGGCCCCGCCGTAGGGCACCGACCCGAGGGCCTGCAGGGCGCCGCCGGCGTACACGACCCAATTGGTCAGATGCCCGCCGATATCCACCAGCATCACCCCGCGCGCCCGGTCCTCGGGCGTCAGCAGGGCGCGGGCCGCGGCCAGGACGTCCACGTCCTCGCCCACCGGCTTGTAGCCGGCGTTGTCGATGGCGTTCTCGATGTTGGCCAGGACGCTGCGCGAGCCGGTCACCAGGTGGGCGTGCATCTCCAGCTGGCTGGCCACGCGGCCCAGCGGGTCGTCGATGCCGCGCACCCGGTCCACCACGTACTCCACCGGGGTGACCGCCAGGATCTTCTGGTCGAAGGGCATGGCCAGGGAGCGCACGCGCACCCGGGCCTCCTCCATGTCCGCCTCCCGGATGGGCCGCGGACCGGGGCCTATGGGCACCTGCGCCGCGGACATCACCCCCCGCAGGTGGGAACCGGAAATGTTGTAGGTGAAGCCGGTGATGTAGGTATGGGAAGCCTCTTCCAGGGCCTTGACGGTCTCGGCGATGGCCAGGCTGCCGGCGCCGAGATTGGTGAAGTCCCCGTCATGGAAGCCGCGGGCCGGTCCGCTGGCGTGGGCGACGACGTAGGGGCGGCCCTCGGCGTCGATCTCCGTGACCAGGCCGCGGAAACTGGTGGATCCGAAATCGCAGGCTACGATGAGGCGTTCAAGGCTCATGGTGCGGCTCCTTCCGCAACGCAGATCGGCGGGAATGTCGGACGGCGGGCGGGGCCGGTCAGCTCCGGCCGGACGGCTTGCGGTCCGGGCGGCGTACGGTCACCCGGTCGGCGAAGCGCAGGTCCACCTCCAGGCCCGGCTCCAGGTGGGGCCTGGCGGTCAGATACCTTTCCAGACGCGGGCCGAACTCCTTGCGGCCCACCTGGAGGATGCCCTGTCCGTCCGCAAGGACTATAGCGTATCCCTCCGGATCCACAACCACAAAATCCACGGGCGCGGCGGCTTCGAGGCCGGATGCGGCCATGGCGTCGAAAAGATCGAGCAGCGGGGCGGTCCGGGCCGAGTCGCAGAACACCGTCCCGTCCCGTTCCCGGACCTCCAGCCCCAGGACGGTGGGCAGGGCGGGCACCTGCATGCCGCGGCGCAGCGGCAGTTGTGGTTCGTGGCTCCGGAACAAGCGGCGTTTCTCCCTCCGGCGCAGTCAGGCGGCACGGCCGAGGCGACTTCGCTTCGGCTGCGTGTTTGCCGCTGGGCGCTTGACCGGTGG
>JALUJS010000677.1:1379-1843 GCA_027056825.1 Candidatus Krumholzibacteriia bacterium
TCCGGGGGCAGGTCGCCCAGGCCGAGGACGGCCAGGGGCCGCCACTCCCGGAAATCCACGGACAGGGAGCCGGGCAGCCGCCGCTGGATGCGCATGTCCCGCACCCAGGGCAGGCCGGACATGGCCGCGGCCACCTCCCGGCGGTCCACCCGTAGGAGGTTCCGGCCCAGGAAGGCGCCCAGGACCTCGTCCAGCCGCGTGCGGTCGGTGAAGCGGTAGCTGCCGGTTTCGATGCGGGTGATGGCGAAGGCGCGCGAGTGCAGGGTCCAGTGCACCCCCCACGCGCCCAGGCCCACGGCCAGCACGGCGAGCAGGGCCAGGCCGGCCCGCCGGCGCACGGGCGCCGGATCGCGGCGGCGCACGGCGAACGCACCCCCCGCGGCGCGTCCGGTCCGTCCGGCCCTCATGAGCGCTCCCGCCGGTCCAGCAGGGCCACCACGTCGGGCACCAGGCGGCCGATGTCC
>JALUJS010000678.1 GCA_027056825.1 Candidatus Krumholzibacteriia bacterium
TGACAGCTCCCGCAGCCGCCCGCCCATGAACAGGCCGGGGATGGCGATGAGCAGACCGGTCTGCGTGGTGATCAGGGCCACGCTGATGCCGCCGGCCAGGGCGCGCGCGTTGCCGGTGCCGAACACCGCCAGCACGTCGAAGGTCTGGACCATGCCCAGGACCGTGCCCAGCAGACCCAGCAGCGGGGCCACCGCCGCCAACACGGTGATGGCCGCCAGGCGCTGCTCGAGACGGCGGCGCAGGCGCAGGGCGCATTCGCGCAGGATCTCGCGGTCGAGATCCTCATGGCCGGGCAGCCCCGCGCGCCTGCGGGCGAAGAGGTCGTCCAGCCGCGCGGCGACACCGTCGGCCCGCCGCCAGGACGCGAACTCGCGCCAGCGGTCCAGGATCAGGGTCCACATCACCACCGAGACCAGCAGCAGCGGCACCATGACCCAGCCGCCCTGGGCCAGGTAGGCGAGGATCTGCCACAGGGCCCCGGTCACCGCGCCTCCTCCTGCGCCGCTCGCTGCTTCATGATGATGTTGGTCAGCTGCACGGCCTTCTCCTCCATGTCGCCCACCAGGTGGTCGGCGCGGCGGGAGATGTAGGCGTGCAGCAGCATGATGGGTATGGCCACGGCCAGGCCCAGCTCGGTGGTGATCAGGGCCTCGCTGATCCCGCCGCTCATCAGGCGCGGATCCGAGGTGCCGAACAGGGTGATCACCCGGAAGGTGTCGATCATGCCGGTGACCGTGCCCAGCAGCCCCAGCAGCGGCGCCACCGCTCCCAGCACCGCCAGGATCGCCACGCCCTTCTGGATGCGCGGCAGTTCGTGCAGGATCGCCTCCTGCAGCACCGTCTCCAGGGTGTCGCGGTTCTCGGCGCGGGCGGCCAGCCCGGCGCGGATCACGTGGATCACCGGCCAGTTGCGCCCCGCGTGCCGGGCCACCACGCTCTCGCAGCCCTCCCAGTCCCCGCGGGCGGCCAGCTCGTTGACCTCGGTCATGACCCGGTCGGTGTTGCCGTGCACGCGCCGCAGGAAGACGATGCGGGAGACCACGATGACCAGCGCGGCCACGGCGATCAGCAGGATGGGCCAGACCACCGGTCCGCCGGCGCGCAGCTGGTCGCCCAGGCTGGGCTTGTAGACGAGCTGGCGCAGGGCCGAACCGCCGCTGATGTCCACCGGCACGTCGTCGCTGCGCCCGGCCAGGTACTTCTCCAGGCGCCCGCGCACGCTTCGGCCCGGCAGACTCTCCAGGGCGAAGAAGCGCTCCCGGTCCGGCGACCACTCCAGGAACCCGGTCTCGTCCCCTGTCCGGTAGATGGCGGTGAACTTGCCCACCTGCAGCACCCGGCCGGTGGTCTCGCGGCCGTCGCGGCCCACGAAGGGCGCGTTCTCCAGGGAGACCTGCCCCGCGCGCTCCATCTCGTCCAGGTACACCGCGCTCATGGCGGCGATGTCATCCAGGTCGGGGAAGTAGCCCTCGCGCAGCAGGCCGCGGACGGTTTCCAGGCGCCCGGGGCGGCCGGCGCTTAGGGGCGAGGCCTTCAGCAGGGTCTCCAGGTCGCGCGCGGCCACGCGCACGTTGCCGGAGATCTCCTTCAGCCCCAGCTCGCGGCCGGCCCAGCGGTCCGACAGCTGCGCCTCGCGAGCCTTGCCTTCGCGTTCACGCCGGTCCAGGTCCGCAAGTTCGGCTTCCAGCACCTGCTGCCGCCGTTCCAGGCTGTCCACCAGGGCGGTCAGGCTGTCCCGGTCGGCGAAGATCCGCTGTTCGGCGCGGCGGGCCTCTTCGAGGGCGGCCTGCCGGTCCAGCCGCGCCTTGCGCGCGGCCTCGCGGATATCCTGGCCGTGGGC
>JALUJS010000679.1 GCA_027056825.1 Candidatus Krumholzibacteriia bacterium
ACCGGGGTCGACCGGTCGGCCGACGCCGTGGACCGGGCCCGGAACGCGGCCCGCCGCGCCGGCCTGGCCGGGGCCCGGTTCACGGTGCGGGACGTGGAGCGCGACGGCGTGCCGGCCGGCCCTTGGGGCGCGGTGGTGGTATGCCGGTATCTGCACCGACCCCTCCTGCCCCGGTTGGCCGAGCTCCTCCGGCCCGGCGGGTGGCTCGTGTACCGAACCCACCTGGCGCACCCGCTCCGGGGCGCGGACGCGCGGCCCCGCCGGCCCGCGTTCCTGCTGACCAGCGGCGAGCTGCTGCGGGCGTTCCAGGAGCTGGAAGTGTTCCGGTACGCGGAGCAGGCAAAGGCCGGGGACGCGTGGGCCGGCCTGGTGGCCCGCCGGCCCTACTCCTCGTAAGCCACCACCCGCAGCAACCCGATCGTGGCGCCCCGGTCGTCGGTGACCGGCATGTCGCTGGCCGCGACCAGGCGCGCGTCGGGCCGGTCGGCGAAGAACGCGTTCACTTCGGCGTCGAGGCGCGTGATCTCCTTGTGCACCTGGAACACCTGCATGTCGGTCCCGAACGTCTTGACCCTGACCATTTCGGCCTCAGTCCACCGAGACCACCGACTGCACCTCGGGCACCTCGGCCTTGATCGCGGTCTCGATGCCTCGTTTCAGGGTCATCTGGCTCATCGGGCACCCGTGGCACGCGCCGGTCAGGCGGACCTTCACGATCCCGTCGCCGGTGACCTCCACCAGCTCGGCGTCGCCGCCGTCGGCCTGGAGGTTGACGCGGACGCGGTCGAGCACGGCGCGGACTTTGTCTTCCATCTCGGACTCTCCTCGTGGGGCGTGGGGACGGGACGGGCCCGCCGCGATCAGGCGCCGAATCTAAAGCCAACCCGGACGCGTGTCAAACGGCGACCCTTGCCACCCGCAGGGAACGTGGTACACCTTCGGGACCGAACGGAACGGTCGGCCTTGACAAGTATAACCTCCAAGGTTATAAATGGCGACCGTTCATTTTCCCCAATCCAAGCGCGAGGAGGCAACCCATGAGCAAGACCCTGGAAAACCTGCAGGCCGCGTTCGCGGGCGAGTCCCAGGCCAACCGCCGGTACCTGGCGTTCGCGAAGAAGGCGGACGAGGACGGCTACCCCCAGGTCGCCAGACTGTTCCGGGCCGCGGCCGCGGCCGAGACGGTCCACGCCCACAACCACTTGCGGGCCATGGACGGGGTGGGCTCCACCGCGGAGAACCTGGAGGCCGCGATCTCGGGAGAGAACCACGAAGTGGTCGAGATGTATCCGGCCATGATCGCGGACGCCGAGGCCGAGGGCGAGAAGCAGGCCCTGGCCAGCTTCAAGTGGGCGTTCGAGGTGGAGAAGACCCACGAGGCCCTGTACCGCAAGGCCAAGGACACCCTGGGCCAGGGCGGCGAGACGTTCGACTACTACGTGTGCCAGGTGTGCGGCCACACCCACGAGGGCAGCGCACCGGACAAGTGCCCGGTGTGCGGCGCCCCGGCGTCCCGGTTCGAACGGATCTCGTAGCCGCTGCCGGCGGAAGACCGCGTAGACAGGGCCGCCCCCTGGAGGGGCGGCCCTGTTCGTTCGCCAGCCCGTGCGCCAGGGCCGTTACGTGCTTTCCAGGGGCAGCTCGAGCAGGTCCACCCCAGCCATCTGCTGGATCACGCGCATCACCTGGCACGCGTACCCGAACTCGTTGTCGTACCACACGTACAGCACCACGTTGCGGCCGTCGACGTCGTTGACGATGGTGGCCTCGCCGTCCACCACGCCCGCATGGCGCGATCCGATCAGGTCGGAACTCACGATGTCGGGGCTGGTTGTGAAGTC
>JALUJS010000680.1 GCA_027056825.1 Candidatus Krumholzibacteriia bacterium
GACCAGCGGTCCGCCTTCGCCTTGCACCAGGTGGCCGTCGGGCGTGGTCAGTTGCCGTTTGTCGTTCAGGTTGAAGGATCCGTTGCGCGTGTAGCGTTCGCCGGCCTCGGTCTGCACGGTGAAATAGCCCCGGCTCATGAGAGCGAAATCGGTGGCGCGCCCGGTCTCGCGCACGGGGCCGGGCCGCGCGTCCAGGGCGTAGGTCATCTCCGGCCGGGACAGGGCCTTTTCTTCCCCGGGGGCCACGGTTCCGGTATTTTCCGGCCCGGCGGGAGACTCGGCGCCGTCGCTTGCCACGCGGGTCAGGATGCCCTTGAAACCGGTGGAGTCGGCGTTGGCCAGGTTGTTGGCCAAGGCGTCGATCTTCACCTGCAGGTTCTGCATGGCCCTTTCGGCGGTGTTCAGACTGCGAATCACGGTATTTCCCTTCCCCGGTCCGCCGCGCGCGGACCTGGTGATCCGCCCCTGGACCGCAAGCGTCGTGCCGCCCGGGGTACAGACCGTCTGCGACCACGCGCCCACCTTCCCGGCAGGAATTTCCCCCGCCCCGGCGGCGTCCCGGCCGGCGACCTGCCCGCGCGGCACCAGGCAATTTGCTCAAAGACAAGAGGTTATGGGTCTCGAAACGCCGCATCCATGATCAGGGGACCACGCCGGGAAAAACCTGCCCACCGGGATACGGGGACCAGGCTGAGGAAGAGCAGTGGAATTACGAGGGGTGAACACGGCCTCGGTGCCCGAATCCGGGCCAAGGCCTGACCAATTAATTGGCGGCGACGGGATCGAGAACTCCGGTGTTGGAGGCATCCTCTGCGGCCCCGCCGGCCTTCGCCAGGGGAATGGTCACCGTGAAGGTCGAGCCTTCGCCCGGCGTGCTGGTCACAGAGACATCACCGCCGTGGGCTTCCACCAGTTTCTTGACGATCACCACGCCCAGGCCCACGCCCTTGATCTGACGCTCGGCCTTGCCCCGGGTGTAGGGTTCGAAGAGGACGGCCAGTTCCTCGGCGGACATCCCGATGCCGCCGTCTGAGATGCTCACCACCGCGTTGCCGTTTTCAGGATGGGCCTCGACGCGGATCCACCCCTGGTCGACGTTGTACTTGATGGCGTTGGAAATGAGGTTGCGCATGATCTGGGTCAGGCGCAGGGGGTCGCCGTCCACCACCAGCGGGCCGTCCCCGGCCACGTCCAGGGTGACTTGCAGGGATTTCGAGGCCGCCATGGGGCCCAGATCGTCCACCGCCTCGGCCAGCAGGGCGCCCAGGTCCACGTCGCCGCGCTTGAGGTTCACGAACCCGGCGTCGATCTTGGACATGTCCAGGAAGTCGTTCAGCAGCGATGTCATCTCCTTGATCTTACGCGCGACATTGTCCAGGAACTCGTGCTGCGTGGCGTTGATCTCCCCGGTCTTGCCCGAGTTCATCAGGGCCACGTACCCCTGGATGACCGACATGGGCGAGCGCAGATCGTGGGCGATCATGGAATGGAAGTCGGCCTTCATGCGCTCGTCCTCGACCTCCCGGGTGATATCCCGGAACATGAAGGCCATGGCCTGGCCGTCCTGGTCCAGATCGATGGCCGCGGTCCGGCCCTGGAGATGGGTCTCCCGGTCGTCGAGGGTGATGGTAAAGCGGACCTCTTCCTTGCTGCCGGCCATCAGGCGCTCGATGACGTCTTCCCGCACCCCCGCGGTGGCGAAGATCTCGGTCATGGTCTTGAAGCGAAGGGCGTCCGGCGGCAGGCGGAACACGCTCAGGAAGACCTTGCTGGCCAGGACCAGCCGGTCGTCGGCCGTGCAGATGGCCACCGGCTCGTGGAGGTAGCGGAAGATCTGGTT
>JALUJS010000681.1 GCA_027056825.1 Candidatus Krumholzibacteriia bacterium
TGTTGCCATCAAGGAAAGGATGATTAGCGCACAGATGGAAATGGTAGGCCGCCGCCATGGCGGCCAGTTCGGCGTGCAGATACTCGCCTCCGAACATTGCCTGGGGCATAGACACGGCCGACTCCAGGAGACCCCGGTCCCGCAAACCCCCGTCACCGCCGAACTCATCGATCACCCGCTGGTGGATCTTCATAACGGCAGCCACCGACAGGAAACGAAACGGTTGCATTACCGCGCCAACCGCTTGAGCAGGCCCCTACGTTTCTTGATGACAGCCTCCAGCTTCTCCTCAAGGATTTCCGCTTCCACCAGATCAGGAAATACCGGTGTGATGATGAGAGTGCCGTCCTGGAGGATCAATTGCACCTGGCCGCCTTCCTCCAACCCGAGCAATTCCAGAATAGGCTTGTCGAGGATCAACGCACTGCTGTTGCCGACTTTGCGGAGTTGTTTGATCATTTCCCTCTCCATTTGTTATAACTTTATTATAACATTATACCCATAACGCGTCAACTCCGGAAACGGTTCCCCAAGAAGTTCAACCAGGAAGCTCCTCGATCAACCTCTCATAGATCTCCTGCATCTCCTGGTCGTACCCCACCAGGAAGACCTTCTCGATCCCCGGACACTCCGCCAGGGTCTCGACCACAGTGCGCACCGCTACCTCGGCGGCCTGCTCACGCGGATAGCCGTAGACCCCGCAGCTAATGGCGGGAAAGGCCACGGATTTCAGACCCTCGTCGGCCGCGGTGTGCAGCGCCTGCCGGTAGCATGAGGCCAGCAGCTCTTCCTCGCCGTTGTCGCCGCCGCGCCACACCGGCCCCACCGCGTGGATGATGTACCGGGCCGGAAGGTCGAACCCGGCGGTCAGGCGCACCTCGCCGGTGGGACAGCCGCCCAGGCGCAGGCAGGCCTCATGCAGCCGCGGCCCCGCCGCGCGGTGGATCGCCCCGTCCACGCCGCCGCCTCCGGCCAGCCGCTCGTTGGCCGCGTTGACGATGGCGTCGACATCCATGGTGGTGATATCGCCGCACACCGCTTCAATGCGTTGGCGCACCCTGCTCATTTCGCCTTACGCCCTCCCAGGTAACGGACCAGGAACTCGGCCACCGCGTCGCGGTAGCCGGCGCTGTCGTCGAACTTCTTCCAAAGCGCCCGGGAGCCGTGGTTGCCCTTGGTGTTGGGGATGTAGCTGGCCTTGGGACCGGGAATGGCGTCATAGATGGCCTGCCAGTTGCCCTTTTCGCTGCGGGCCGAGGTGATGAACACCGGCGCCTCGATGTTCCCGACGGCCGAGCGCACCCAGTCCTCGCTGCGGCCGAAGCGCGCGAAGTACTCGCCGGGTGAAAACGCCAGCACCCCGTCCATCAGGTCCGGTTGGCGGCCGGCGATTTCCAGGATCAGTCCCGCCGAATACGAGCTGCCCCAGCCGATCACCCGGCCGGTGGTCAGGTTCTTCTGTGCGTACTTCAGGGCCGCGATCATATCCTTGCGCGCGTCCAGGTAGGTGGTGCTCTTGCCTGCCTTTTCGGCGCGGGCCGCGGTGGCGTTGGGCACGTCGTTCACCTCGTGGCCCGAGCGCTGGTCGACGGCCAGGCAGTTGTATCCCATCCGGTTCAGCCACGGCGCGATCTCGCGGTACTCCCCGCGGCTCCAGCCCGCCTGGTGGAACAGGACGATCACCGGCGCGGCCTTGTCGCGGTGCGGCGCGTACAGGTCGGCCGTGATCTCCAGGCCGTCCAGCGAAGGGAAGGTGATGGTCTGCAGGGCGAAGGCCGCCGAAGCGAACACGAGGGCGCAAACCAGGGCCAGGATAGACAGCGGGCGCTTCATGAAGGGTCCTTTCGGTGGAACGTCGGACAACACCGCCATGATACTATTCCCGTTCCCGGCCCGCACCCCGAACGGCTCGAGCCCGGGCGTGCATTCACCGCCTCAGCGTGTCACAATACGATCCGGTCAATGAAGGTTGCCAGAGGAGGGAGCAAGCCATGATCGGACGACAATCCACCGGCCGTTTCATCGCCGAAATCATCCTGATCATCCTGGGTGTCCTGCTGGGCATCATGGCCAACCAGTGGCGGGAGACCCAGGCCCGGAAATCCGCGGCCCAGGGCGGTCTTGAGGCCGTCGCCGCAGAGATCCAGGCCAACCGTGAACAGGTGGACCGGGTTCTGCCCATCCATGAGGCCATGCTGGACTCCCTGCGGGCCGTGACCGGTCGCATGATGGCGACGAACGAAGCCCCCGATTTCACTTCCCTGACCAGGATATGGTCGGGAGGGTTCACCATGCCCCTGCTGGAGTCCGCCACCTGGGAGACGGCCAACAGGACGGGAATCTTCCAGGACCTGGATTTCCGGATCACCCGCTCCCTGATCAGGTACTACTCCCTGGTTTCCTTCTGCCAGAGCAAGCTGGACCGTGTGGGCGAAAACATCTATGTGGCCACCAACATCGATCCGACCCACAGGAGGGGCCTGATCCTGGCCATCACCCTGGTGACCAACGACATCATCATCCAGGAAAAGCGCCTGCAGGAACTCAGCGACAAGCTGCTGAAGCAGTTGGACCGGGAGTAACCCATGCCTAAGTCATACCGGGCCGCGATCCTGCTGATCATCATCGGGGGACTGCCTGTCCTCCTCGGCGCGGTCGCTGCGGCCGCCGATCCGTCACTGGTCCTGCAGCACGGGGTGCTCATCGATGTCACGGACTTCGGGAACTCCGGCCGGGACATCCCTGACGCCGCGGTGGTCATCACCGGCGGCGTGATCACCGCCGCCGGTCCCACCGACCAGATCGCCGTTCCCGACGGCGCCGAGGTCATCGACTGCACGGGGCAGTACCTGGTGCCGGGCCTGATCGACGGCTTCACGGCCCTGAACCACCAGGGGCAGGCCAACGCCTGCCTGGCCTGCGGGGTCACCTCCATCCTGGGTGTCGAGAGCACCCGCCGCGGGCCCCTGGCCCTGGACTGCGCCCCCTCGCCCCGCGTTCACCTGCTGGGCGAGGCGGGGTACGAAGCCGCGCCCCTGGACGACCTCCTGCGGCAGGTCGAAACGGCCCATGACCTGGGCGCCGACGTGGTGCTGCTGATGTACCGCATCACCCCCGAGCAGATGGGTCCGGTGGTGGACCGCGTCCACGCGCTGGGCATGGCCTGCATCGGGGAACTGGCGGCCACGACCTACGCCGAGGCGGCGCGGCTGGGGGTGGACGCTTTCGTTCATTCCAGCCGCTACAACCTGGACCTGGCCCCTGATGACCTGCGCCGGGGCGTGCTGGCCGAGCCCTTCAGCGATGATCTGGGCAGCGCCAAGTGGCGTTACTACCGGAAGCTCGGCGACTACGCCCAGGACGCCGCGCGGGTCGACCGGTACAGCCGCGTGCTGGCGGCAAGCGGGGTCGCCCTGATGCCCACCTTCAGTCTCGGCTACCTGGACCGCCCTGATCATTCCAACCCATGGAACGATCCGGTGGCCGGGATCCTCGACCCCCGCGACATCAACCGGCCCGCCGATCCGGCCACTGGCAACCACGAGCAGGACCCCGCCCATGCCCGGGCCTACGCCGACCTCATCGCGGCCGAAATGGCCCTGGACCGCAGCCACGCCGCGGCCGGGGCGCACTACCTGGCCGCCAGCGGCGCGGATGTGTGGGGCACGATGCCCGGGATCTCGCTGCACCACGAGCTGGCTGCGCTGGCGGAAATCGGCCTGACCCCGCGCCAGGTCCTGGCCGCCGCGACGTGGAACTTCAGCGCCGTGTTCGGTTGGGAAGACGCCGGGCTGATCGCTCCGGGCCGCCGCGCCGACATTCTGGTGCTGGGCGCCGACCCCCGCGCCGACATCACCGCCCTGCGGGACATCCGCCGGGAATACCTGGCCGGCCGGCCGGTGGACCTGGACGCCCTGCTGCAGCCGGTGGTCCCGCGCGACGGCCGCCTGCTGGCGCGCGACGATTTCACCGTCCCGGCCGACCTGCTGGACGCAAACGGCCGGGCCCTGCCCGCCTACGCCTGGCTGGACAGCGTGACCATCAACCGCATCACCTACGCCA
This sequence comes from Candidatus Krumholzibacteriia bacterium, assembly GCA_027056825.1. Classification (GTDB taxonomy): domain Bacteria; phylum Krumholzibacteriota; class Krumholzibacteriia; order LZORAL124-64-63; family LZORAL124-64-63; genus JAHJTW01. The sequence continues at coordinate 4,063 of JALUJS010000681.1, forward strand.
GCGACGGCCTGCGCGTCACCGGGCACCTCGTCACCCCGCGCGCGCCGGGCCCGCATCCCTGCCTGATCTACAACCGGGGCGGCAACCGGGACTTCGGCGCCAACAGCCCGCGCCGGGTGGCCCTGCGGCTGGCCCGCTTCGCGAGCTGGGGCTACACCGTGATCGCCACCCAGTACCGCGGCGTGGACGGCGGCGAGGGGGTCGAGGAATTCGGGGGCGCGGAGATCGACGACGTGCTCAACCTGATCCCGGTGCTGGCCGGACTGCCCGCGGAGGCGGACACCTCGCGCATCGGCATGGTGGGCTTCAGCCGCGGCGGCATGACCACCTACCTGGCCCTGGCCCGGACCTGCCGCATCAAGGGCGCCGCCGTGGTGGGCGGGGTGAGCGACGCCTTCGCCACCATCAGCGCCCGGCCCGACATGGAGACCTATGTCTACGCCGAGCTGCTGCCCGGCTACCCCGCACGCAAGGAGGCCGCGCTGAAGGCCCGCTCCCCCGTCCTGTGGCCGGAAAAGCTCTGCCCCACCACACCGCTGCTGTTGCTGCACGGAGCCAGCGACTGGCGGGTGGGCGTGGATCAGAGCATCCGCATGGCCGAGGGGCTGCTGCGCGTGAAACACCCGGTCCGTCTGGTGGTGTTCGAGGGCGCGGACCACGGCCTGACCGAGTTCCGTCCCGAGGCCTACGGCATGATCAGAAGCTGGCTGGACCGCTACGTGCGCGACGGCGAACCGTGGCCCTCGCTGGAGCCGCACGGGGATTGATCCCGACCGTCGGCTACCCCGCCAGGTGCGCCGCCCACGCGGGCACCTGGTGCAGATCCATGCCGAAGGCGACCGGCCCCAGCAGGTAGATCGCCGCGGTGATCACCACCGCGCAGAAGAGGTTCAGCAGCACGCCCGTGCGCGCCATGTCACGGATGCTCACCTGCTCGGTGCCGAAGATGATGGCGTTGGGCGGGGTGGCCACCGGCAGCATGAAGGCGCACGAGGCGCTCAGGGTGGCCGGCACCATCAACAGCAGCGGGTTGACGTGCAGGGCGACGGCCAGGCTGGCCAGCACCGGCAGGGCCATCTGGGTGGTTGCGGTGTTGCTCGTCAGCTCGGTGATCATCATCATCACGATGCAGATGAACAGGATCAGCAGCGGCGTCGGCAGCACCGACATGCCCGCCATGCGCGCCCCCAGCCATACCGACAGTCCCGTCTCCACGAATCCCTTGGCCAGGGCGAAACCGCCGCCGAACAGCAGCACGATTCCCCACGGCAACCGGCGCGCGGTGTGCCAGTCCATCACCCGGGTACCCGGTTCGCTGCGGCTGGGGACCAGGAACAGGATCACCGCCAGGGTCATGGCCACCGTGCCGTCGTCCACCAGCTTGCCGTGGTGCAGCAGGCTGGACCACCCCGGCAACGTCAGGCTGCCGATGGTCAGGCCCTTGCGCGTCAGCCACAGCAGGGCCATGAGGGTAAAGTCGGCCATGACGATCTTTTCCTCGTAGGACATGGGCCCCAGTTCGCGGCGTTCGCCGGCCAGGACATCATGATCGATGACCAGGTCCGGCGCGCCCAGCTTGTAGATCAGCGACAGCTCCAGCCACATGGCCGCCAGGGCAACCACCGCAATGGGCAGCCCCAGGACCATCCAGCCGGCGAACGAGATCTCCGGGGCGCCGGGGAACATCAGTTCGAAATTGCTGACCAGCAGGGGGTTGGGCGGGGTGCCGATGAGCGTGGCCAGCCCTCCCACCGAGGCGCTGTAGGCCACTCCCAGCAGCAGCGCGATGCCGAACTGCCGCGCGCGCTCGGCGCCCAGGTCGTCCTTCAGCCGCGCGATCACCGCCATGGCCACCGGAGCCATCATCATGGTGGTGGCCGTGTTGCTGATCCACATGGACAGGAACGCCGTGGCGAGCATGAACCCCAGCACGATGCGGCGCGGACCGCCGCCGATGGCGGTGATGATCCGCAGGGCGATGCGCCGGTGCAGGATCCATTTCTCCATGGCCAGGGCCACCATGAACCCGCCCAGAAACAGGAAGATGATCCAGTTGAAATAGACGGGGGCGACGGCCTTGCCGGCCATCACCCCGGTCAGCGGGTAGAGAACCACCGGCAGCAGCGCGGTCACCGCGATGGGAGCGGCCTCGGTGAGCCACCAGACGGCCATCCACAGGGCGATGGCGGCCATGGGCGTGGCGGCGGGGTGGGCCGGTTCGAGATCGGCGAAAATCATCAGTGCGATGGCGACCAGCGGGCCGGCGACCAGGCCCAGGCGCGAGGCATCCCAGCTGTTCCGGTTCATTGGTACCTCCTCATGAATCCGGGTCCGAAAGGAGTCC
>JALUJS010000682.1 GCA_027056825.1 Candidatus Krumholzibacteriia bacterium
GGTGCTCCCGCCCGCCTCGGCCACCTCCCGGGCGAAATCCCCTTCGCCGCGCCGCTGCGTACCCTTGAACAGCATATGTTCGATGCCGTGGGACCAGCCGCGCACCGGGTCGGGCTCGCGGTTGCTACCGGCGGCGACCCACACGTTGCAGATGGCCACCGGCGCGCGGTGGTTCTCGCGGATGATCACCCGCAGGCCGTTGTCCAGCCGCGTGGTGTACAGTCCGGGGCACAGCGCGCTGGACGCGAGGACCCCGGTGGGGAATAAACCGCTCATAATGATGCTTCCGTTGGGGTTGGAAACCGGCTGACGGAATCAGCCTAAGGCCGATACCCCGCGGCGGCAACGGGGAAACTCAGGGAAGGTCTTCCAGGCTAGTGGAGGAAAACCTGTGACCAGGACGGGGGCAGATGGCCTTCGGGAACGACCAGGGCCAGGGCCAGGCCGTCTTCATACCAGGCGCGGGCCTCGCGTCCCCAACCCCGACCGGCGAAAACCTCGTGGCCGGCGACGGATTCCGCATGGGTTCCGCGGGGGGCGAGGTTCTCCGCGGGAACGGCGAAGAGGATGGCCATCCGGCCGTCCGGCAACCTGTAGGCCGCCAAGGCGCTAAGCCGGTTGACGGTATGCCAAATGCGGCCGCCTTCCAGGGTGAAGGGTCCAGAACCATCCGGAAGGTCAGGAGAAAAATGCAGGGACTGCCTCAACCATGCCTCCAGTTGGGCCGGATCCTGCTGCCGGACTTCCAGGGCGTTGTCCAGGCGGGCGAAAAGATAGTGGTCGTGGGTGACGTCATGGATGTAATCGGCTACGGTCTTGGGCACTTCCGCACCGGTTTCGCCCACGGGCCGTATGCCGCCGCGGCCCAGGATGATGCCCAGGGCGAGGGATGCAGCCAGGGCCACCGGAACCACGGCGCCTATCCAGCGCTTGAACGGGGAAGCCTCCTTATCAGGGGCGGACCCCGGCGCCGAAGCCTCATCCAGGGCTTCGGTCATGGCCCGCGTCAGGTGTTCCGGCATCGGGTCGGAGAAACGGGAAATCCCGCGCAAACGCTCCTTCAGTTCCTCGCGACACATGTCGAAGTTGTCGCTCATGCGGCTTCAGGCTCCTTCCCTGCGTTGCCGTGAATCCTCTTCGCCGGCAAGGGCCCGGTAGAGCCTGCGTCGCGCCCGGTGCAGGCCCGAGCGCAGGGTGCCCACGGGGATCTCCAGGCTCTCCGCGGCCTCGGCATAGCTCCAGCCTTCGACATCCACAAGGAGGATGCCTGCCCGCCACTGGGGAGGCAGGCTATCCAGTGCGCGGGCGATGTCGCCGGAGAAGGCGTCACGGATGACGGCGGGTTCCCAGTCCGGCTCGGCCAACTCGTTCTCGGCGCGCCAGGCCGTGTTCTCGTCCCATTGCTCCTCCGGGCGCGAACGTGTGCGACGCCAATGGTCCCGGCAGGTGTTATGGGCGATGCGGGCCAGCCAACTGCGGCCGTTGCTGCCCGGGGTGAAACCCCCGTATCCGCGCAGGGCGCGGAGAAAGGCCTCGTGGGCAACATCTTCGGCGTGGTGTTCGTCAGGGCACAGCGAGCGCGCCATGCGGTAGAGGACGTCCACATGGGGCATGATCTCAGCTTCGAAGAGCCGACGCTGGTCGGGCGAGAGGGTCGGGGCCACTTCCGGTTGCCTTTTTCAACTGCTGTGGTTCTCGTTGCGGCCATCATACCACAATTCTCTCTCCTTGTCTGCGGATTTCCTTAACCCGGATTATTGAATCGCTACGCGATCCCGCAAGGCGATGACATGAAGGAGCGTAGCGAGGATGAGGAAACAGCGTGACAGGAAAGGGGC
>JALUJS010000683.1 GCA_027056825.1 Candidatus Krumholzibacteriia bacterium
CAATGCGACGGGGACAGCCCGTTTCCGTATCCAGCAGGCAGCGGCATCCCTGCCGCGATATCCCCTTCGTCGTCAGAGTTCCTTGCTGAGGGTGAAGGCGCCGCGGATGTCGCCCAGCTTGAAGCCGCGCGCCTTGTCCCCGGGGTAGAGGTGCTCGAGCGTGGCTTCCACCTTCGGCTTGATCTTGGCCGCGTGGCAGTTCAGGCAGGGCTTGCCGGTGGGGATGGCCTTCATGTAACGAAAGACTTTCTTGCCGTCCTGCTCCACGACCTCGGCGTATTCCATACCCTTGACCGGTTCACCCTTGGCCTTGCGCTCCTCGAAGGTCTTGAGCACGGCCTGCTCCCAGGCGTCCGGTGCGTTGGCCGGGTTGCGGTATTTCAGACTGGTGCGGCCGACCTGCCAGCCCGTGGCCTTGGCCACCTCGGCGGCGATTTCGGGCGCGCGCTTTTGACAGAAGGGAATGGTGCCGACCGGGCCGGAGGCCTTCATCGACTTGACCACCTCGGCCTTGAGCTTGCCGCCGAGCATCTTGGCTGTGTTGCGGGCCTCTCCGAGCAGGGCGTCGTTGCCTGCCAGTGCGAGGGTGGCGGCCGAGGCCAGTACCAGACCGGCCAGCAGGGAGGTGTAAGGCTTGTTCATGGAAGTTCCTCGTGTTGGTGTCGATACCGAGTTCGATGGGGGAGATTATAGGGCAGGCGAGAGGTCGGCAAGCCGGGGAGGCTATCAACCTGGATCAAGAATTTCCGGGTGGTTCCGGTGGATACGGTGACGGTTACGGCCGGTGAATGACGTCGTCGAGCAGACCTTGTTCAACCAGTGACTGCAGATTGACACCGGTATCGGCTGTGGTTCGCATGCGCTGGATGTGAACGGGATGGTCGGGATTGCGCACCTGTTGGTCTGCAAGGTCCAGCAGGCGGGCAGATTCAATGGGTTCTCCGGGGGCAGGGAGCACCAGTACCTGTGGCGCGAGCCGCCGGTCGCGGTTGGGAGCGATCACGACCGCCAGTTCCCCGGTGGTCAGCTCCACGATGGTGCCGGGGGCATACAGGCCGATGGTCTTGACGAAATGCGTCACCATGCGGGTGTCCCATTGCTTGCCGATGCCGCGCCACAGGATGTTGAAGGCCTCGGTCGGCGGGCGACCGGTATCGTAGACGCGGTCACTGGTGATGGCATCGTAGGTGTCGGCAATGGCCACGATCTTGGTATAGGGTGTGATCTGTCCCGCTTTCAGGCCGCGAGGGTAGCCGGTGCCATTCAATCGTTCATGGTGTGCATGAGCCACGTCCAGCGCGACCCGGGTCACCCCGTCGGTGGAGAGTAGAATGTTGCGACCATCCACGGGATGTTGCTTCATGATCTCCATTTCCTCCGTGGTGAGGCGCCCCGGCTTCTTCAGCACCTCATCGGGAGTCAGCACCTTGCCCACATCGTGCAGCAGGCCACACAGCCCCACCTCGTTCAGTTGCTCACGAGACATGCCCAGCGAGCGACCGAGGGCAATGGACAGCAGGGAGACGCTGAGGGAATGCTGAGACGTGTATTCGTCCTTGTTGCGGATGCGTGACAGGAGCAGGGCGGTGTCGGGGCTCTGCATGACGTCCTCGACGCACTCGGCCACGGCTTCCTTGGCAGCCGGCGTGTCGATGGCCAGCGGTCTCATGCCGGTGATGCGCGCTTGGGGAATGGGAGGCGTTTCCACGGACTGCGAAACGGCTGGTGCCGCTGGCACGTCGGCCGCCGGCTGGGTCGGAGACGGCTCGACCGTTCGCGGATCATGGAGTCTAGGAAGTTTTTCCGCGGCGGCCGGTGAGGTAGGAGGCGACGGCA
>JALUJS010000684.1 GCA_027056825.1 Candidatus Krumholzibacteriia bacterium
ACTTCCGCATCAACGTCGGTCCCAGGGTCCCACGTTGATGCGGAAGTACCGCGCCACCATCTCGCGCCGGCCCTCGGGCAGGCCGCCGAGCCGCGCCAGCAGTTCCTCGCGGCAGGGCGTGGCCTGGATCCGGAAGATGTCGTTCATCAGGCGGCTGGCGGCGACCAGCTTTTCCAGCACCCGGTTCTGGGTCGCATCGAGATGGCTGATGTCCGGGCTCAGTTCGACCGGGACGTAGGAATCCAGTCGCTGGTCCAGGTCGTCGACCACCGTCAGGTCACCTTCCCGGACCCAGCCGCAGTCCCCGTTGGCGGCAGGTTGCATGTTCTTCTCCCCGTTCTTTTCGGCCGGGCCGCATCCGGTCGGGCCCCAGGCCAGCAACAGCGGCAGGACCATCAGCACGGCTCCGCGTCCACACACGCGCTTGATGTTCATGGGTGGCTCCTCGGTTTCACGTCTGCGTAGATTTGAGCAGGTGTATCTTGGCGGGTATCGGACGGGGAGTCAACCGCCGCCCGCCACCCAGGGGCATGAAAAAACCGCGCCGGAGCGCGGTTGAAGATGGCGGGAGCGACGAGACTTGAACTCGCGACCTCCGGCTTGACAGGCCGGCGTTCTAACCAAACTGAACTACGCCCCCGCCTCGAGGCGAAAATCGAAGCCGAAAAATAGTGACATCCCGGTCCCGTGTCAAATGGAGAATATCCCGGACCCCGGATCTCTCGTCAGGGCGTGGGCGCTGTGGCCTGCAGCTTCACCAGCCGGACCCCCCGATAATAGTGCTCCAGGATCTCCTGCACGCTCCTGCCGGCGGCCGCCATGGCCAGGGCCCCGGCCTGGCACATCCCGATGCCGTGGCCGTAGCCATGGCCCCGAGCGGTCACGGCGGTCACAAAACCTTCCCCGCTTTGGACTTCCAGGTCGAACAGGGCACTGCGCAGGATGGTTCCGGGTTCGGGGGCCAGCACCCAGCGCACCCGGTCCCCGCGCACATGGTAGGTCCCCGCGTCGGTGCCCACGGCCAGGTCCGCCACCCGACCGCTGGAGGTGCGCCGCAGGATCTCCAGCGAGCGCAGACGACCCGGACGTGTCGGCTCCCCGGTGCCCCCGCGGGGCGAGAACACCACGCCGGCCCACCGCCCGCGCGCCCCTGAACCGTACTGCCGGACGTAGGTCGGCAGGGTTTTCTGCAGGATGGCCGTCAGCTGATCCCCGGTCCAGGCCTGGGTCCACGCGTAGTAACGATAGTCCGCACAGTAGGGCCGGTCCCCGCGACCGGGAGCGTCGGGACGGCTGACCAGGTAACTGCGGGCGGGCCGCGGCCAGACCTCCTCGATGTTGCTGCTGACCCCTCCGCAACAGGCGCTGTAGTAGGCCTCCACCAGTTCCCCGTCCGCCGACAGGACCAACCCCCGGGTGGCCGCGATGGCGCGGTTGCAGAGCGGGTCCTCGTCTGTGGCCCCGCGGTAGACCTGGTCCATCACGTCGGCGAACAGGTCGAACCCGTGGTCGGCGCGCTCCCCCAGGTGGCTGACCGTGTAGGTGCGGGCCGCCACCGCCTGGGCCTCCAGGGCCGCCATGGCCCCCTCGCCGTGCCGCCCGATCTCCCACGGCACCACCCCGCGCAGATAGTCCTCGAGGGCGACGTTGTCGACCACGGTGAGCCCGTCCCCGCCAGGGGTGGCGAACACCAGCAGGTCACCCCGCCAGAGTCGCCGGTCGAAACCGAGCAGGTCGTCGGGATCGTGGGGGCGGACCAGGAGCCGGGCCACGAGGCCGGAGTCGGAGCCGCAGGTCCATGCCACCTGGCCGCCGCGGGGCCGGCAGATCACCGGGGTGTCCGGACTGACGGCGGTTGCCAGGGACACGCCCCGATCGGCGTCCTTCAGTACGCTGGGGCCCTGCGGCCGGATCGCCACCAGGGGCGCGCGCTCGGCCAGGCCGATCCCCAGCAGAGCCGGCGCCGCAGGCCGCAACCGGGAAACCGCCATGGGACCGGTGGCCACCGGCGGCAGGCGCTTGGGGCCGCCACAGCCGGTCAAGGCGGCCAGAAAGGCCAGCAGCACCACCAAACCCCGGGCCGGAACCCGCGCGGGGCCCAAACCGCCGGTCATCGCATCACCACCAGCCGCTGCATGTCGCTGCTGACCCGTCCCTGCGGTGAGTCCATCTCCACCCGGTACAGGTACGTGCCGTTGGCCAACTCGTCTCCGCGCCCGTCACGGCCGTTCCAGGTCACGACGCCCGAGCCCTCGCCGCCGGAGAGACTGAAGGGGATGCTGGCGACTTCGCGTCCGGAGGTGGCGAACACCCGGATCCGCCCCTGTCCCCCGGTGGATGTCTCGATGACGAAGCGGGTCTCGTCAGCCATGGGATTGGGGAAGTTCAGGACCCTCCCGATGGCCACCGGCCCGGCCTCGCCGGTTCCTTCCTGGAGCACGTAGGTGGTCTTCCAGGAGCCGGACTGGTCCGTGATGACCAGGTCCACGGAGCGTTCCACGTCGCCGCCGGTAGCGGTGGAGGCGGTGAAGGCGATGTCCAGGCCGTGGGGTCCGGTCGTCGTCACGGTCACGTTCGCGAGGTCCAGGTTGCCGCTCTGCAGGGCGATGCTCTCGCTCCCGTCAAGGCTGGCGCCGCTCGTGACCTGGATGCTGAAGTCCACCGGAACGCCGGGGGTGAACGCGAACGAGGCGGGATCGACCGGCTGACCCTGGGCCAGAATGTCCGCGGTCATGGGCACCTCGAGATCCAGCTGCCAGTGGCGGTCCTGGGGCAACGGGGCCCCGGTGTCGTACACGCGCAGGCTCAGGACGTGCGCGAAGGGCCGCACCGGGACGTCCACGGTGTAGTGGACCTCCTGCTGGTCGAACTGGCCGTCCGGCAGGGTGGCCTGGGCAAGCTGCGGCGCCAGGTCGGTCATCCCGTCGGCGTCCAGGACCTCGAGGCGGTCGATGCCCGCCTCGTCCAGGGCGGTGATGTCCAGGCGGCGCAGGTTCGTGCCGTCGACATCCTCCAGCGTCACTTCCCCGCTCAGCGGGGTAGCGGGATCGTCCGCGAACGCGGCGGTGACCACGGGTTCGCCCGCGTCCAGGACCATCAGGGGATCGCCCAGAATGGTGTACTGGGAGATCATCTGCCGGTAGGTCGAATCCCCGCCCAGGATGGCCTGCAGGTCGGCCTCGCTGGCCCACATCAATTCGCCGACCATCCAGCGGCTGCGCGCAGCCACCGCCCGGCCCGGCAGGGCGGGCGTGTTGCCGCCCAGGCCGTCGTAGACCGGCGGCCGGAACATCCAGCGGCGGAAGATCTTCTCGGAAAAGACCCGGTTGGCCGTGATGTACTCGTAACCGGAGCTGCCGTAGGTTCCGGAAGCGCCGCCGCCGTTGCGCACCATCATCTTCTCGGACAGGGAACGTTCCTTGGGTACGCTCCCGATGCTCGCGGTGTTCTGCGCCCAGTCGGAGATATGGCAACCCATGCCGAAGAAGAACCAGGGTGCATCGGCGTTGTTCATGGACGCCACGTCCTGCCGGAAGGTCCCGCCCAGCTCGTCCTGGATCCAGTACTCCGAGCAGAGGACGTACTGGTTGGCGTGACCCTGGTAGAAGCAGACCAGGCCGCCCCGGGTCAGGGCCTGCAGCAGGGGCTGCAGGGCGTACTGCTCGGCATAGCCCGAGAACTCGGAGATGGTCCGGTCCTCGGAGGGGCCCTGGGGCCACAGGGGTTCCAGCCAGTTGGCCAGGAACAGGGTGTCCGCCTCCAGGGTCACGGGCGAACCCCCGCGCCAAAAGGCCGCCAGGGAGTCCCGCGTGCTCGAAGCGAAGACTTCCTCCCCCGGGCGGTAGGTGAGCTTGCTCAGGGCGTCCAGGCCGTAGCCGTTGGACCAGGCGTCGTCGGCGAAGAAGATGCCCCGGCGGCGCCACTGCTGACCGGCCTGAGGCGACTCCACCAGGATCACCTTGTCGATCATGGTGTTCAGCTCGTCGATGCTGTTGCACGGGAACCTGCCCACGTACATCTCCCAGGGGCTGGTGATCCCCGCGGGATAGTCGTCCTGCGGGTAGGTCATGCCCGCCTCGCTGGTGGCGTACCACTTGTCGGTGGCCAACAGCTCGGGGTTGTAGGAAAGGGCGTGCTGGACATGGTAGTGGGCGGGCACGAAGTCCGTGGACCAGTCCCGCGCCGACGAGGAGACCTTCAGCTCCCGCACGTTCTCGTTGGCGTCCCCGACCAGCACCAGCGACCACGTACCCCAGCGGGCGATGGCCTCGGCGCAGAAGCGCTTGATGGCCCAGGCGTCATGCAGGCCGCCGCTGTAGAAGTCGTAGAGATCCTGCACGTCCACGACCTTCACGGCGAGATCCCCGCCCGCGCGGGCGCGCCGGTGCTGGACCCAGCGATCGACGGCGTCGCGGAAATCGGCGTGGGTGATCACCAGCAGGTCCGGCTCCGGCCCGGTCAGCACACGCGGGTCCTCCGGTTCGTCGGCCAGGCTCGAGGAGATGTAGCTGAATTCCGGCACCCCGCCGGAGTGCAGGGACCCGCGCGCGGCGAACTCCCGCGCGGCGGAGATCTGGTTCGAAGCCAGGGACAGGGTCCAGCTTCCCCCCTCGTCCCGCACGTTCTCCGGCTGCAGGGCCACCACCTTGGGAGCGCGGGGATCGGTGACGTCGACCACCACCAGGTCGCCGTCGGCGAACCCGGTGACCTCCACCGGGCGCGTGCCCACTCCCGGACCCGTGTTGAACAGGAGCTGGTTGTCGAGGGCCCGGTACGCGGCGTCGTACTCGATCCGCGCCCAGTTCAGGTAGGAGAACAGCCCCGTGGCGTTGTCCTCATCCCGGGTCATGACCACTTCGGCCCGCTGGCCGGACAGCATGCCCGCCGGCACGCTGAAGGTGCTGGTCCGTTCGTCCATGGTGCTGAGGTAGACCAGACGGGCCAGGTTCATCACCGGCACGTCGTCCACCTGCAGGTCGAACCGCAGCAACCGCGCGGGGGTGTTGCTGAAACCTGCGTAGCCGACCTCGATGACCGCGTCCTGGCCGTCGACAACCGGGGACCACAGGCGGTTGATGGAAACCACCGCCTCGGAATCGTTGAAGTCGTTCTGGAACAGGCGATCGGCCGCCGGATCGGGGTTGTGCTCGCGAAAGGCCACCTGCTCCTCGAAGTGTTCGACGCGCCGGTAGCTCGCCAGCGGAGTCCCGGTCACCGCGGGGACGGTGATCTCCTCCATGCGCGACCAGGTCTCGCCCTGGTCCGGGAGCGCCGCGGCCAGCCAGTAGATGTTGGCCTCGTTGTTCATCTCGTAGTTGTCGCCGCAGCCGGGAATATTCACCGGCCCCTGGTCGGTCTGCAGGGTGAAGTCGGTGTCGTCCCGCAGGCGCAGGCCGTAGAACAGGAAGAAGTCGTCGCCGTCGAAATCGTCGCCGTCGCCCACCATCAGGATGGGCACCTCGATTTCGGTCTGCTCGCCCGCGCCGGTGGGACCTATGTATCGGCGCTGGTACAGGCGGATGGCGCTCTCGGGGATGGGAATGTCAGGCAGCAGCCCGCGCTCGCGCAGCCTGGCGGCGGTGACCCGCTGCAGGCGCGTGTCCTTGACCGCCAGGCGGACCTCCGGGGCCAACAACTCGGCGCGGCGCTGGACCAGGCCGGGGATCGCTGTCTCCGCGCCCCCGCTCTTGTCCAGGGCCTCCGGCTGCAGTGTGGCCAGCAGGCCGGCGTTGAGGAACCCGGTGGCGAACCGCTCATCACCGCGACCGTCCCGGCGGGCGGGACCCGGCGGCGTCGCGGCGGTCGCCTTGGCGTCGGCCACGAAACGGATGGTCCATTCGCCCTGCTTCAGGACCCGGCGGGCCCGGCCGCCGTCGTGCTGGACGGGAACCAGTTGCACCCGGGCCACCCGGCGGCCGCGCCACCAGGATACCTCCGAGACCGTCAGGGCCTGGCCGCGCACGGCGGTAGTCCGCTTGGCGAAGGCTTCGCGCGCAGCCGGGGGAATATCCACCCCCTCGGGCAGGTCCTGGCCGTAGGGAACCAGGATTTCCGACACGAAGCGGGCATCGTCATCGGGGCCGGGCAGAATGACGGGCACGGCCTCGGGCATCAGCATCCGGCCGCCGGCGTCCTCCCATTGCTCCTTGACGACCTCGACCATCGGACGGGTTCCCGGCGGCACCAGGATCCAGGCGCCCTGGCGCGGCGTGCGGGGAGCGCCAGGCTCGCCCAGGGTGGAAAAGCCCGGGATTTCCAGATCTTGGTAGGGCGCATCGGCCCCGGGGACCTCACGCGGCCGCCAGATAGCCTCCAGGGGGCCGGCGGACAGGCGGATACCCGTGACATCGGCGGACAGGACGCTCAGGCCTTCGGGACCGGTCCCGGGGGCCGCT
>JALUJS010000685.1 GCA_027056825.1 Candidatus Krumholzibacteriia bacterium
TGTTGTCCGGCGCAAAGGTCGCGTTGCCGGTCTCGATGATGATCCTGCCCGGGCCGTCGATGGCGTCGCGCGCGTTGACGCAGAGATTGGTCAGGATCTGCACCACCTGGCCCTCGTCCATGTTGACCGGCCACAGGCCCGGACCCGGCATCCAGACCAGGTCGATATCCTCGCCGAGGATCCGCCGCAGCAGGCCGATGTCCCCTTCCAGGGTCTCGTTCAGATCCATGACATGGGGCGTGACCACCTGGCGGCGGGCGAAGGCCAGCAGCTGTCGGGTCAGGTCGCGCGACCGTTCGGCCGCGGTTTGCACGGACTCCAGGTCGCCGCGCAGCGGACTGTCGTCGGGAAGAGCCTGGAACACCAGTTCCAGGTGGCCGAGGATCACCGCCAGCATGTTGTTGAAATCGTGGGCCACGCCCCCGGCCAGGCGGCCCACCGCCTCCAGCTTCTGGGCCTGCCAGAGCTGCTCCTGAAGTTCCCGGCGCTCCCCCTCGGCCTTCTTCAGGTCCGTCAGGTCGCGCACGATGGAAATCTCCACGTCCTTGCCCAGGTGCCGGAAGACCCGGGAGTTGATCTCCACCGGGAAGCGCTCCCCGTCGCGGGTGATGTGGGTGGCCTCGAAAACGGCCTGGCCCCGGTCCTTCAGCTCCCGGCGGGCTGCGGGGTCGCCTTTGATCCGGACATCATGGGGGGCGGAGATGTCGGCCGGCGACAGGCCCAGGAATTCCTCCCGGCTGTAACCATACCTGCGACAGGCGAACTCGTTGACTTCCAGGAATTTCCCAAAGCCCCGCTCCAGGAGTTCGTGTACGAACACCGCCTCCTGGATGCCGTTGAACAGGTTCTCGAAGGCCTTCTCACGGGCGGCCGGCCGCTCCCGGAACTCCTTCTCCAGATCCGCCTCCAGTTCCGCAAGACGCGTGTTCAAGGCGGCGACCTGGGCCTCCAGTTCCTCGGGGGAGCGTTGCTCGTCACTCATGGTAACCCTTCCGTTAAAGAGCTATCGCCAGCGATCCTCCCACGCTTCGGGCCGATCCTTCAGCCACCGGTCGAACCACTCCAACATCATGGTGCGGTGGGCGACACGGTTCTTCCAGCTGCCGCTGATGCCATGGTCCTCGCCGGGGAACAGGACCATCTCCACCGGCTTGTCCAGGACCGACAGCTCGGTGAACAGCTGGATGGATTCGCCGGTGGTCACGTTGCCGTCGGCCAACCCGTGCAGCAGCAGCAGCGGGGTGGTGACCTTGTCGGCGTGATAGACCGGGGAATGCTCGACGAAGTATCGGGGGTCGTCCCAGGGATTGCGCCCACCCAGGGCCATGTCGCCGTAGGTCACGCCCCACGCGCCCTGTCCGAAGTAGGTCACCAGGTCGCTGATGCCGTACATGGACACCGCGGCGGCGTACATGTCGGTGTGGGTCACCAGGTAGTCGGTCATGAAACCGCCGTAGGAGCCGCCGTAGATGCCCACGCGGGCCGGATCCAGGTAGGGGATCTCCGCCAGCACCCGCCGGGTCGCCTCCATGACATCGGCGGCCGCGGCCGGACCCCAGTCACCGGCGTGGTAGTCGGCGAAGGTCTCGCCGTAGCCAGCCGCCCCACGCGGGTTCACCGCGAGCACGCCGTAGCCGTTGGCCGCGAAGAACTGGAAGGTGGTGTTGAAGGAACGCATGGTCGGCACCGAGCCCCCGTAGTAGTAGACGATCAGGGGCGCCCGGCCGGTGTCCGGCGCGGCGTAGGCGGCGCCGCCGTCGGCGCCCATGGTCAGGGGCGGGAAATACCAGGCCTCGACGGGATCGTCGGTCCGCCACGCCACCGGCGCC
>JALUJS010000686.1 GCA_027056825.1 Candidatus Krumholzibacteriia bacterium
GAGCAGCCATGTCCTGCGGGTGGACCACTATCGCAGCTACCTGCTCGCACTGATGGGCAGCCTGCTGCTCTCCTACACCTGGCGACATGGCATGCAGGCCCTGATCGCCTGGCCGGTGTTCGGTCTGTTTGGCACCCTGCTGTATTCCATCGCCCGCCGCTACAACCAGACCCTGGCCGACGCCCTGAGCGCACGCAACGAGATGGAGCAGGCCCATCGTGAACTGGCCGAGGCCAATCGCCACCTGCTCGACCAACACAAGATCCTGATCCAGGAAGAGTCCATCGCCCGCCACGTGTTCGAACAGCTCACCCTGGCCAACGACGAACGCCCCCCCGGCATCCACGCCTGGAACCAGCCAATGGGCACCCTCTCGGGCGACCTGATCCAGGTGGTACGCGGACCGGATGGCTCGACCTATGTCTTCCTCGGTGATTTCACCGGCCACGGCCTGCCGGCCGCGCTGGGCGCGGTGCCTGCCTCCACCGTATTCCGCACCATGGCCGAAAAGGGTCTGGAGGTGGCGCTGATCGCCCGCGAGCTCAACTGCAAGCTCTATACCCTGCTGCCCACCGGCTACTTCTGCTGCGCCGTCATCATGAAGGTGACCCCCGAACGCTGTGGCCTCGAGCTGTGGAACGGCGGCCTGCCACCGGTACTCATCCGGCGACACGGTGGGCATTTCGAGGAGATTCCTGCCGACAACCTGCCACTGGGCGTGATCAGCGATACCGAGTTCACCGACCACTGCACCCGTCACTGCCTGGCGGCGGGCGACCGCGTGCTGGTGTACTCCGACGGTCTGATAGAAGCCGAGAACCACGAGGGCGTCATGTGGGGCCGCAAGCGCCTGCTGGCCCTGCTGGCCGAGGCCGAGGGACCGGGGCCCGCACTTGAACGCCTCAGAGCCGAGATCCTGGAATTCACCAATCTGGCCCCGGTGTCGGACGACATCTCGGTGATCGAAATCGAGGCTGGCGACACGGCCTGCCAGGAAGCCGTGGCCTGAACGCACATTCGGCCCGGGCAGCCCTTACACAATGCTCCTCTGTGATCTCTATGTCCTCTGTGGTTCAGATGACGACTTCACGGCAATAAAATAAAAACCCCGCGCCGGGCAGACGCGGGGTCTTTCGGGTCGGGATGGCCGAACGGCTTACATCATGCCGCCCATGCCTCCCATGCCGCCCATGTCGGGCGCGCCGGCGGGAGCGGCCTCGTCCTGCGGCTCATCGGCCACCATGCACTCGGTGGTGATCATCAGGCCAGCCACCGAGACCGCGTTCTGCAGTGCCGAACGAGTCACCTTGGTGGGATCGAGGATACCGGCCTCGATCATGTCCACGTACTCGCCGGTGGCCGCGTTGTAGCCCATGTTGCCCTCGGACTCGGCCACCTTGTTGAACACCACCGAAGGCTCGTCGCCAGCGTTGTCCACAATCTGACGCAGCGGCTCTTCCATGGCGCGACGGGCGATGCTGATGCCCACGTCCTGGTCGGCGTTGTCGCCCTTCAGCTCGGCCACGGCCTGCTGGGCGCGCACCAGGGCCACGCCGCCACCGGGCACGATGCCTTCCTCGACTGCCGCACGAGTGGCGTGCAGGGCGTCTTCGACACGAGCCTTCTTCTCCTTCATCTCGACCTCGGTGGCAGCCCCCACCTTGATCACGGCCACGCCACCGGCCAGCTTGGCCAGGCGCTCCTGGAGCTTCTCGCGGTCGTAGTCGGAAGTGGTTTCTTCCATCTGCGCGCGAATCTGCTCGCAACGGGCCTTGATGTCGGCCTCGGCACCGGCACCATCGATGATGGTGGTCTCTTCCTTGGTGA
>JALUJS010000687.1 GCA_027056825.1 Candidatus Krumholzibacteriia bacterium
CATCGCCTGCGGCTCCTTCCTGAGCTGGTGGGTGATGATCCCCATGATCGGGATGATCGGCCAAGGCGTGCACATCAACGGCGAACTCTACCAGCTGCCGGCCCTGGCGGCCATGAGCACCGGCGACATCTTCAAGAACTTCGTGCGGCCCGTGGGCATCGGCGCCATCGCCATGAGTGGTCTGATCGGCGTGTGGAAGAGCCGGGCCATCATCGTCGGCGCGGTGAAGCTGGCCTTCAGCGCCGGCGCCCAGACGGGCGGCGCCTCGCAGGACACCGAGCGCACCCAGCACGATCTTCCCCTGAATCTCGTGACCCTGATGACCTTCCTCGTCCTGGCCGTGGTGTTCTTCTTCTTCTGGGCCATGGTGCCCGGGGTGAGCCTGGTCCAGGCCATCGTGGGCCTGCTCATCGTCGGAGGCATCAGCTTCCTGTTCACCACCGTGGCCGCGCGGGCCATCGCCATCGTGGGCAGCAACCCGGTCTCGGGCATGACCCTGATGACGCTGATCATCAGCTCGGTGGTCCTGAAGGCCGTCGGTCTCAACGGCAGCGAGGGCATCGTGGCGGCCCTGCTCATCGGCGGCGTGGTCTGCACGGCCCTGTCCATGAGCGGCGGCTTCGTCAGCGACCTGAAGATCGGTTACTGGCTGGGCACGACCCCGGCCACGCAGCAGAAGTGGAAGTTCCTGGGCACCGTGGTGGCGGCCGTCTCGGTCACGGGCGTGATCATGCTCCTGAACGCCACCTACGGCTTCAAGAGCGAGGCCCTGCCGGCGCCCCAGGCCAACGCCATGGCCGCGGTGATCGAGCCCCTGATGACGGGCCAGCCCGCGCCGTGGCTGCTGTACATGGCGGGCGTGTTCATGGCCCTGATCCTCGAGTGGACGGGCCTGCCGGCCCTGGCCTTCGCCCTGGGCATGTACCTGCCCCTGTCGGTCAACACCCCGGTGCTGGTCGGCGGCCTGATCGCCCACTGGGTCGAACAGGGCGGAACCGAGGAGCAGCAGTCCAAGCGCAAGGAGAAGGGCACCCTGATGGCCAGCGGTTTCGTGGCCGGCGGCGCCATCATGGGTGTGCTGGCCGCCCTGGTCCGGTTCGCGGGCATCAGCTCCACGGGCGTGCAGGACTGGAGCGTGGCCGGAGCCCTGGGCCTGGACCACTGGGCCGAGCACATGGAAGCCTCGGCGGTCGTCACGCTGATCGTGTTCTGCCTGCTGGGCTACTACCTCTACCGGGGCGCCCGCAACGCGGACTGACCCCATCACAGCAACCGGGGGACGGGCCGCCCTGCCTGGGTAAACCGGGTCGAGGCGGCCCGTCTTGCCGCCGGAGGACGTCATGGATTGCCATTGCGGATCACACAAACCGTTCGCCGACTGCTGCGAGCCCGTCATCAAGGGCGAGCGTCCAGCGGCCACGGCCGAGGAACTGATGCGGGCGCGCTACAGCGCCTTCGTCACCGCGGACATCGATTTCCTGACCGCCTCGATACACCCGGACACCCGGGATGACAACGACCCCGAGGGCACCCGGGATTGGGCCGAGAACAGCGACTGGCTGGGCCTGGAGATTCTCGAAGTCACCGGCGGCGGTCCCGACGACGAGACCGGGGAGGTCGAGTTCATCGCCAGCTTCGAGTACGGCGGCGAGTTCAGCCCCTATCACGAGATCGCGACCTTCGAGAAGCTCGACGGGCACTGGTACTTCCGGGAAGGCCGTGAGGGGGTGCGCAAGCCGGTGGTCCACGAAGGGCCGCGCGTCGGCCGGAACGATCCCTGTCCGTGCGGCAGCGGACGGAAGTACAAGCGCTGCTGCGGGGCCTG
>JALUJS010000688.1 GCA_027056825.1 Candidatus Krumholzibacteriia bacterium
GCCTGATGCAGGCCTACGAGGACGCCTTCGCCGACCGGGGCCTGCAGGCGGCCCAGGTGCTGCTCACCGCCAGCGACCTCACCGACCGCCGCCGCTACCTCAACGCCCGCAACACCCTGGAGACCCTGCTGGACTGGGGCGTCATCCCGGTGGTAAACGAAAACGACACCGTGAGCGTGAGCGAGATCAAGCTGGGCGACAACGACAACCTGGCGG
Organism: Candidatus Krumholzibacteriia bacterium; assembly: GCA_027056825.1. Lineage (GTDB taxonomy): Bacteria > Krumholzibacteriota > Krumholzibacteriia > LZORAL124-64-63 > LZORAL124-64-63 > JAHJTW01. Next base: position 217 of record JALUJS010000688.1, read on the forward strand.
CCATGCTGACCAACCTGCTGGGGGCCGAGCTTATGATCAACCTCACCAACGTGGACGGCATCCTGGACGCCGACCCCGGCGCCACCCGGAGGCCAAGCTCATCCCCCTGGTGGAGAAGGTGGACGCCGGGCTCCTGCGGGCGGCCAGCTCCCAGCCCGGGGCGGTGGGCCTGGGCGGCATCCTGAGCAAGGTGCGGGCGGCGGACAAGGTGGCCCGTTGCGGGGCCCACACCATCGTGGCCAACGGCCTGGTGGACGACATCCTGGACCGGCTGGCCGCGGGGCAGGAGGTGGGCACCCTGTTTCTGCCCCGGGGCAAGCGCCTGCGCGGGCGCAAGCATTGGATCGCCTTCACCGCCCACCAGGATGGCGAGCTGGTGGTGGACGAGGGCGCGGTGCGGCCCCTTGCCGAGGAGGGCAAGAGCCTGCTGCCCGCGGGCATCCGCGAGGTGCGGGGCAGCTTCCAGGCCGGCAGCGCGGTGCGGGTGCTGGGCCCGGGCGAGTGCATCCTGGGCGTGGGCATCAGCAACTACCCCAGCCACGAGATCGACTTGATCAAGGGCCTGCGCACGGACCAGATATCCGGGCGCCTGGGCCGCAAGGACTACGACGAGGTGATCCACCGGGACAACCTGGTGGTCTTCGGCTTGGAGGAGGAGGATTCCCTGGCATGTCTGTTGAACAGCTAGTACACGAGATGTGCCTGGCCGCCCGCCAGGCGGCCCGGCAGCTGGCCACCGCCCCCAGCGGGCGGAAGAACCAGGCCCTCATGGCCATGGCCCAGGCCCTGCGCCAGGAGGCCCCGGCCCTGCAGGAGGCCAACGCCCGGGACCTGGAAGGGGCCCGGCGGGCCGGGCTCAGCGCCGCCATGCTCGACCGCCTCACCCTGAGCGAGGCGGTGATCGCCTCCATGGCCTCCGGCCTGGAGGAGGTGGCCGCCCTGCCCGACCCGGTGGGCGAGATCACCTCCATGTGGCGCCGGCCCAACGGCCTGCTGGTGGGGCGCCAGCGCATCCCCCTGGGGGTCATCGGCTTCATCTACGAGTCCCGGCCCAACGTCACCGTGGACGCGGCCGGCCTCTGCCTCTGCCTCAAGAGCGGCAACGCGGTGGTGCTCAAGGGGGGCAAGGAGGCCCTGGAGTCCAACCTGGCCCTGGCCCGGGTGGTGGCCCGGGCCCTGGAGGAGGCCGGGCTGCCCCCGGCGGCGGTGCAGGTGGTACCCACCACCGACCGGGCCGCCACCAGCGCCCTTCTGAAGGAGGACGAGCTGGTGGACGTGATCATCCCCCGGGGCGGTGAGGGGCTCATCCGCTTCGTGGCCGAGAACTCGGCCATCCCGGTGCTCAAGCACTACAAGGGGGTGTGCCACGTCTTCGTGGACGCCGGCGCCGACCAGGACATGGCCCTGGAGATATGCCTCAACGCCAAGTGTCAGCGGCCCGGGGTCTGCAACGCCATGGAGACCCTCTTGGTCCACCGGGACATCGCCGAGAAGTTCCTGCCCCGGGCGGCCGAGGCCCTGATGGAAAGGGGCGTGGAGATACGCGGCTGCCCCCGCACCTGCCGGTTGGTGCCCGGGGCCAAGCCGGCGGTGGAGGAGGAC
>JALUJS010000689.1 GCA_027056825.1 Candidatus Krumholzibacteriia bacterium
CCGCGCTGTCGACGCCGGCGTGCCTGACCACGTTGAGCAGCACCTCCTGGGCCGACCGGAACACCATGACCCTCTGCTCGTCCCGCAGGGTCTGCGCAACCCCGGTCCGGCGGAAGTCCACCCGCAGTCCGCGCTTGTCGAGCATGCGCTCGGCCAGCCAGTCCAGGGCGTCCTCCAGCCCCAGTTCGAAAAGCACCGGCGGGCTGATGGTGCCGGTCAAGTCGCGGGTGTAGGCGATGGTCCGGGTCAGCAGGCTCATCATCTGGTCGATCTCGGCGTCAAGCCCCGAAAAAACCGCGTTGCCCCGGAACTCGGCCAGGCGGTTCTTGATGACGGCCAACGCCTGTCCCACATGATCGTGCAGATCCGAGGCGATGGCGCGGCGTTCCCGGGCCTCGGCCAGGCACAGTTGCAACGCCAGCTCACGCAGGCGGGCGCGGTGCTCCTCGAGCCGGCGGCGCGTCTCGCGGTGGGCGGCTTGTTCCCGGGCCAGCTGGTCCTCGAGGGCCTGGATGTGCCGTCTGTTTTCGTCCCTTGTCCCGTCCACAACCATTCCAATCCGTGATCGCCTGCTTTTCACGTCGCGCCCGGCGATCATAACCCAAGCCCGGCACCAACCCCAACCATGGCATTTTCACTACCCTGATGGTACGCTCCGCGTCGATCCCCCGCGACCGGACCCCCAACCCGGAGAACCTGCCGTGCGCGCTATTTTCCGTATCCTCCCCCTGCTGTTGATCACCCTCGGGACCGCTGCGGCCACGGCCGCCCCCGAACTGCCTCCCGGCGACAAACCCGCCCCGACGCCCCTGTCGCGCGTAGCCGACGCCGGAACGTCCGCCGACCATGACGGCGCCGATGCGGTCGTCGTCCTGGACAAGGCCGTCAACAAGGTCAAGCCCAGCGGCGTGACCTATGTGAACCACTACCGGCTGCTGAAGGTGCTGACGGAACAGGGCTGCCGCGACCAATCGGTGCTCAGCTGGCACTACGATCCGCAGAGCAGCAAGGTCGAGGTGCGCAAGGTCACCCTGATCCGCGACGGGAAATACATCCCGGTGGACATCTCCGGGATCCACGACCTGCCCGCCCCCCAGTCCATGATCTACTGGCGGGACCGCGTCAAGACCCTGCAGCTGCCGCGGCTCCAGGTAGGCGACGGCATCGAGGTGATCACCTTCCGCAAGGGCTTCACCTACGCGCTGCTGGACCGGAAGCAGGGCGGACCGGCGCCCGGCGGCGGCGGTCCCGCCCCCGAGGCCTACGAGGACACCGAGGAAGAGGACGCGCGCTACATCCCCCCCATGCCCGGCGAGTACTTCGACATCGTGCTGTTCCCTGAGGACCTGCCGGTGATCGAGAAGCGTTACGAGCTGCAGCTGCCGTCGGACAAGAAGCTGCAATCGCAGATCTACAACGGGGCCCTGTACGCGAGCACGGGCTACAGCGCCGATCGCAACACCTACACCTGGTGGGGCCTGGATCTGCCGGCCCTCGTCCACGAGCCGCACCAGCCGGACGCCAGCGATTTCGCGCCCAAGGTGGTCATGACCACGGTGGAGAGCTGGCAGGCCAAGAGCCGTTGGTTCTTCGACGTGAACCGGAACCAGTTCGAGGTCACGCCGGAGATCCGCGCCAAGGTGCAGGAGATCCTGGCAGCCGCCGGCGCCGAGGACGGCACGGACGAGGAGAAGGCCCGCGTGCTGGTGCACTGGGTGGCCCAGAACATCCGCTACTCGGGCCAGACCATGGGCCAGGGCGAGGGGTTCACCCTGCATCCGGGCAACATGATCTTCGCGCAGCGCAGCGGCGTGTGCAAGGACATCGCCGGCATGCTGATCACCATGATGCGCGGCGCCGGGCTGGATTCGTACGCGGCCATGACCATGGCCGGCAGCCGCATCGATGCGGTGCCCGCCGACCAGTTCAACCACTGCGTGACGGCCCTGCGCCTGCCCGACGGCTCTTACCGCATGTACGATCCCACCTGGGTACCCTACAACAACGACATCTGGTCGCTGCTGGAGACCGAGCAACAGTACCTGGTCGGCAGCCCCCGGGGCGAGAACCTGGCGACCATTCCCTACAGCCCGGCGAGCGCGTCGCCGCTGCAGGCGGTGCACCAGGCCGTGCTCGACGGAAACGGGACCCTGCGCGGAACCCTGCGCCTGGACGGCACCGGGGCCATGGACGGACGCCTGCGCCGGCTGGTCAGCGGCGTGCGCCGCGCCGAACTGGCCGACCGCTGCGCGCGCCTGCTGGCTCCGGTCAGCGCGCGCGTGGAGATCACCGCGGTGGACGCCCGCGACCCGGCCGATTTTTCCGGCGACATGTGGCTGAAGATCACCTACCGCATCCCGCGGTTCTCCGACCCGGCCTCCGGTGTTCTGGCCTTCGCCAGCCCGCTGCACCAGGTCCTGCTGCACGAACACAACCTGCTGGGCACCGCCGGCGAGAAGTGGACCAAGGAGCGCAAGACGGACATGCTGCTGTGGTACACCCGGCAGATTCGCGGCCAAGAGACCATCAAGCTGCCGCGCGGGTTCGAGCTGGCCGGGGTCGTCAAGCCGGTGTCCGTGGACGAAACCTACGCCGGGTTCACCGGCCAGGTGAAGCTGGACGGCCGCACCCTGCGGGTCTCCTCGACCACCGAAATCCGCCGCCGCCAGGTCCCCCCTGACGGATATCCCGGTTTCCGCGACGCCATGGGCGAGGCGAAAGCGTTCTGCAACCGCACCATCAGGCTGAGCAAGGAGGGCAAGTGATGAAGAACTTGAAGATGACGACCCTCCTGGCTGTGATGCTGTGCGCGGCAGCCGCGGTGGCGGCGGGTGCCGCGGGAGCGGCGACGGCCGCGACGGCCGCACCCATGGGAACCTCGGCCGGCTTCGACCTGGACGCCCTGTGGGCCCAGGCGCAAAAGACCTACGACACCACGGCGCTGGACGCCGTGGTGCTGCTGGAGGACCGCGAGGTCTCTTTGTCTGCAGGCGGTGATCTGGCAACTACCGTGCACCGCGTGGTGTGGATCAACTCCGCCGTGGCCATCCGCGCCTACGCCGATCTGCGAGTGCCCTGGAACTCGGCCACCTCCAGCTTCGATGTGGAGGTTTTGCGCACCTGGCGCGACGGCCGGTGGTGGCCGGACGCCGAGGCCATCAGCGAGACCGCCGTGGTCGAGACCCTGCCCTACGCCGTGGATCATGCCGACGACTACACCAGGCTGCGCGAGACCATGCTGCTGCACGACGGCATCGAGCTGCCGTGCATCATCGAGACCCGCTACACCATCACCCGCCATGGCGCGCCCGCAGCCGCGGGCGTGTTCGTGTTCCCCCAGCGGGATCCGGCGGTGAAAGCCCGGCTGGCCGTGACCGTGCCCGCCGACGCGCCCTGGCACGCCGAGGCGTTGAACGGGGCGCCTGGGCCCGCTGTGTCGGTGGACGGCGACCAGCGCCGGGCTGTCTGGGAAATGGCTCCGGCGGGGCAGCTGGGCTTACCGGTGGCCGCCGAGCCCGCGGCGTATGAACCGGCTGCGGTGTATTCCACCTGGGAGAGCTGGACCGCCGTTGGCCAGACTTTCAGCGCGATGTTCGACGCCGCGGCCGTGCTCCAGGGCGCGGTGGCCGACTCGGTGGCCGCAGTTACCGCGCACCTGTCCGATCCGCTGGAGCAGGTGCAGGCCGCGCTGGATTTTGTCACCGCATCCACGCGCCTGATCCACAGCGACTGGCGCCTGTGGGACGGCCCCCGGCCCGCGGCGCGCACCTGGGAGACGGCCTATGGACACGACCTGGACCGCGTGGCGCTGGCCGCGGCGGCGGTGCGCTCCCTGGCGGTGACGCCAGCCGGCGGCGGCTCGTCCTCGGTGAGCGCCGATCCGGTGTTCCTGGGTTCAAGAGGCACATATGTGCCATCGACCGAAGTCCCGCGCCTGGATGACTCCTGGAAGCTGGCCCTGGACATCGGCCTGCCCCAGGGGCAGCGGCTGCTATGGACACCGGACGGAACGCTGCACGGCCCCGCCTGGGCTTACGGCAGACCCGCCTTCCTACCCCCAAGCGGCAGCCCGGTGTTCGCCGACAACACCGGCGTGGACAACCTGCTGCGCTGCGATGTGACCGTCACGCCCGATGCGGACGAGGGCTGGACCTGGCGCGGCGCCGTGACCGCCGACGGCCTGTTCAGCTTCCACGGGCCGGTCTTCACCGGCCAGGAGCTATCCCGCGCCGCGGGCAGGCTGCTGGGCGAGCTGCTGCCCGAGATCGATCTGGACACCTGCAACCCGCGCGTGTTCACACCGCTGAAGGTCACCGTGGCCTGCACCGGCGAGGTGACCGAACCGGACAAGACCGCGTCCGGCGAGATGGTATTGACGGTGGGCGATCCCGGCGACGGCGTGCTTGCGCGCCTGCCGGGTGACATCCACCTGTACCAGTCCGAGCGCCAGTCGGCTTTCCAGGTTCCGGCCATGCGGCAGGACATCACGGTGCAGATGCCTCTGGGCGATTACACCGTGGTCCGCCTGCCCCGGACCGTGACCGTGGACAACGCGGCCGGCCGCTTCGCCGTCTCGGCGCGCGTGGTGGACGAGCGATTGATCTACAAGCGATCGGTGGAGATCACCGACGCGGGCTCCTGGGAGGAGCTGCGCGCCGTGCTGCTGGAGGCTGCTGACGGCCGCCACCGGGACATCGTCCTGCGACCTGGAGGTGAATCATGAAGCGCGCCTTGACCATCGTCGGGTGCCTGGCCCTGGCCCTGCTGCTGGGCGGCTGCGGCGAGGAGATCACCAGCGACCAACCCCTGAACGACGCGGCCATCAAGGCCGCCCAGGCGGTTATCGGCCAGGACATGACCGCCGCCGAACGCAAGCAGATGCGCGGCGAACTGGAAGATGCCCGCGCGTCCTACGCCCAGCTGCGCGGCCTGCACCTGGTCAACGGCGAACGGCCCGCCCTGGTGTTCGATCCCCTGATGATCGCGCCCGACCTGAAGGCTGACCTCGGCGCGCGCGGAGTGGACCCCAAGTGGTCCCCGGCCCCGGCCCTGTCCCGACCCGCTGACCTGAACGACCTGGCCTTCTACACCGTGGGCCAGCTCGGCGCCCTGATCCGCACCCGGCAGGTCAGTTGCGAGGAGCTGACGCGGCTGTCCCTGGAACGCCTGCGCCGCTTCGACCCCGAACTGCACTGCGTCATCACCCTGACCGAGGAGCGCGCCCTGGACCAGGCCCGCCGGCTGGACGCCATGCTGGCGCGCGGCGAGTACCTCGGCCCGCTGCACGGCATCCCCTACGGCGCCAAGGACCTGCTGGCGGTGCGCGGCTACCGAACGACCTGGGGCGCGGCCCCCTACCGCGACCAGGTGCTCGACGAGGACGCCGCGGTGATCCGCAAGCTGGACGCCGCCGGCGCGGTGCTGGTGGCCAAGCTCACCCTGGGCGCTTTGGCCATGGGCGATGTGTGGTTCGGCGGCAAGACGCGCAACCCCTGGAACACCGAGCAGGGCAGCAGCGGCTCGTCCGCGGGTCCGGCGTCGGCGGTGTCGGCGGGGCTGGTGCCGTTCGCCATCGGGACCGAGACCTGGGGCTCCATCGTCTCGCCGAGCACGCGCTGCGGCGTGACCGGCCTGCGGCCCACCTTCGGGCGCGTGAGCAAGGCCGGCGCCATGGCCTTGAGCTGGACCATGGACAAGATCGGCCCCATCGCCCGCACGGTGGAGGACTGCGCCCTGGTGTTCGACGCCATCCGGGGCGCCGATCCCGCCGATCCTTCCACTGTGGACATGCCGTTCGGTTACGACCCGGAGGTCGATGTGCGCAAGCTGCGCGTGGGCTATCTGAAGTCGGAGTTCGACGGTGACTATCCCTGGCACGACCTGCACGCCCAGGCCCTGGAGGACCTGCGCGAGAAGGTCGGCCTGGAGCTGGTTCCGGTGGCCCTGCCGGATTCGGCGGCACTGGGCTGCGATGTGTCCGCGCTGGCGATCATGCTCACGGCCGAGGCGGGCGCGGCGTTCCAGGAACTGGTGCTGACCGGCCGCGACGACGAGCTGGTCAACCAAGTGGACTGGGCCTGGCCCAACACCTTTCGTTCGGCGCAGTTCATCCCCGCGGTGGAGTACATCCAGGCCGCCCGCGCCCGCGTGCGCCTGATGCGCCTGATGAACGAGCTGTTCCGGCAGGTGGACGTGTACGTGACCCCGTCATGGCAGGGCGACAACCTGCTGATCACCAACCTGACCGGCCATCCCCAGGTGGTCGTGCCCTGCGGGTTCAAGAAGCCCAACTCCCCGCACTCGATCAGCTTCGTGGGCGGGTTGTACAACGAGGCCGCGGTGCTGGAG
>JALUJS010000690.1 GCA_027056825.1 Candidatus Krumholzibacteriia bacterium
ATCAGAAGACTTGACTTGCGCATGGGATCTCCCCCTCGTGTTCACTGGTTGAGGCACCCATCCCATCCCGGCCCCGCGTGGCTCCAGGGGGCCGGACGCCGTTTGATTTTGATATCATGACACGGAATTGATTCTTTTGTCAAGTAAGGATATCTTTTTTGTATGAATTAGGGTTTGAAGGTGAATTCACCGGCCGGAGGCTGATATGATGGCAGCACATCATGCACCACCGAAATGAGGTCCCATGAACCCGTTTGCGCTTCCTGCCGCAGAACTCCAGGCCCTGGCCGGTGAACACGGAACACCCCTGTACGTGGTCAGTCGTCGCAGGATCGTGGAAAACTACCGCCGGTTGGACGCCGCCCTGCCGGCGGCCCAACTGTTCTACGCGGTCAAGGCCAATCCCCAGGCAGATATCCTGGCCGCCCTGGCGGAGATCGGCGCGGGATTCGACGTGGCCTCGCGGGGGGAGGTCATGGCCGCCGTGGCCGCGTGCGCCAACCCGCGCGACGACCTGATCTTCGCCGACACCGTCAAGGATCCCCGCCAGATCGCCTACGCGGCGTCCATCGGGCTGGACGACTTCACCTTCGACAACGCCAGCGAGATCACCCAGATCGCCCGCCACGCGCCCGGGTCCCATGTGCATTTGCGGCTTGCGGTGTCCAATCACGGCAGCGTGGCCCACTTGAGCGACAAGTTCGGAGCCAGGCCGCAGGAGGCGGTGACGCTGTTGCTGCGGGCCCGCGACGCCGGTCTGGACCCGCGGGGGATCAGCTTCCACGTGGGCAGCCAGTGCCTGGCCCCGGAGCGCTACGTGGAAGCCCTGAAGCTCACCCGGACGGTTTTCGATGAGGCCGCCGCCGCCGGCCTGATGCTGTCCTCGGTGGACATCGGGGGAGGCTTCCCGGTACGGTACGGCCAGGAGGACTTCGACATCCCGGCCATGGGCCGTCTGATCGGGAACTGCTTCACCGACCTGTTCACCGAGGATGTCCGCCTGGTCGCTGAACCGGGCCGGGCTGTGGTCGGCGACGCGGTCTGCCTGGTCACCAAGGTCATCAGCGAGAGCGTGCGCGACGGCCGCAACTGGCTCTATTTCGACGACGGCACCTACTGCAGCTTCCTGGAGGTCCTGCTCTACCGTCAGCGCTACCCCTTGCGGGCGCTGACCGACGGGCCTGCCACTTCGTATGTGCTGGCCGGCCCGACCTGCGATTCCATCGACGTGTTCTCCCGCGATGACAGGGGCGAGGTCTGCACGGTCGAGTTGCCGGAGATGCACCTGGACGATCTGCTCGTGGCCGGATCCATGGGAGCCTATACCTTCAGCGAATCGACCCGGTTCAACGGCTTCGAGCCGCCGCCATTCGTGTTCATCGATTGACTTGTGCCTTGGAAAATGTGTTTCCACCGTTGCGGCGCAGGGCCCCGTCCGTTTAACCCCTTGTCCCATAGACGGTTGCCTCCCTCCTCAGTGGCTCCGACAACCTGGGCATTCCGGCCCCTTCGCCTCCATGGCTTCGGGACCTCCATGATGCCACGGGACAAGGGGTTGTGCGTGCAGCAGGGTCGGGTAACAGCCACCTGGTAACCCTGGGACACAATTTCGAAGGCACAAGGTAAGGGTTGACATAAATAATTCGAAACCGTATATTTCGTAAACGAAATAAAGGAGTGCCATGGCTGATAGTCCCTGCAAACCCCTGCACATCATCTCGCCCCTGCACAAGGCCCTGCGGCAGGTGGGGCTCTACCTGGAGGACTATTCCCGTCCCCTGGGCCTGCGTCCCATCGAGGGGCACCTGCTGGCCTTC
>JALUJS010000691.1 GCA_027056825.1 Candidatus Krumholzibacteriia bacterium
ACCTGCCGCCGCGCTCGGGGTCACCGGGATAATGGGGAACATTGAGCACCTTCTTGCTCTCCTCCAGGCGCGCCAGGGCGTCGAAGGCGGCTCCCGGTTCCAGCGGGCTCATGTGCCGGGGAAGCTGGATGCTCGCCAGATAGGCAGTAATGGTGCGTACATCCTCCGGCGGGAGCTCGTGATCATTGGCATAGGGGATCATCGGTATGTTGATCCGCTTGCGCTCCTTGAACAGCCGGATCTCGCGCGCCAGGTAGGCGGGATCCAGCCCTGCAAGGCGCGGGTATTCACCGTCACGGGTCCCCTGGGCATAGACCCCGTGGCATCCGGCACAGACTTCCATGATCTCCTCGGCATCGTCCGGATCGAAATCCGGAATGCGATGCTCTCCGGCACCGACCATGCCGGATACCAGGACAAGGAAGATCGACACGAGGCGCATGAACTGGCTCATGGTCTACTGCACGAAAAGACTAAGCAGGACGACAACACTGTGACAGCCATGCGCAACAAGCATGGTACTGCCACCGCCCTTAAGTTCAGGGCGTCATCTGCGAGATGTAGTCGGCAAGTGCGGCCAGGTCCTCGTCACTGAAACGCGGCTTGCCCTCCGGGGTGACCAGCACTCCCTTCATTGCCAGTGACTGACCATTGGCCCGCGCGCCACTCATGATGTCCTTGATCTGTTGCAGGATGTAATCGCGGTTCTGCCCGGCGATCTTCGGGTAGAGCGGCATCAGGGTGGTCTTGCCGTCCTTTCCGTGAGAGGCCGCGCAGGTCATGTAGAGCTTCTTCGCATCTGCAGCCTGGGCGCTGGTAGCGAGCACCGCGACGAACAGGCTCGACACTGCGGCAAGGCGGATTGCTTTGATAAACATGGGTTGAATCTCCGGTTGCGGAGGAAGGCACGGCCTCCCCCCGGATAGACAGGGATGAGATCCCCGGGACCGGCGAGACCGCCGGTCCCGGGGCGACACGCTTCAGATCACTTGATCTTCTTCGCGCCGTGTTCCTCGAGATAGGTCTTGGCCCTCAAGCCGAGGTCCGCGGTCTTGACCTGGTACTGCCACCACTGGTTGGCCCAGAGCATTGCATTGTTCCAGTCCTTCTTGGCGGCAGCCGCCTCGGCCTTGGCACGGGCATCCTTGGCGAAGCCCAGCTGGTCAGTGGCGTCTTCCACCAGCGCAACCACAGTCGGGAAGTCCTTGTAGTTGTGGCTGGTGATGAAGCCGACCACCTGGTTGATGACCTCCTGGGTCTCCAGGTTGGTCTTGACCTGCTTCTTGTAGTCCGCCTCGGTATAGGTCGTGCCGGCCTTCAGACCAACGGTCTTGGCCTTGTACCCCTTGGGCTGCACCAGCAGGTAACCCTGCATCTCCAGGTGGAGGGCCGAGCAGAACTCGGTGCAGTAGTAGGGATACACCCCGGGCTTGTCGGCCACGAAGCTGGCCGTCGCGGTCTTGCCGGGCTCCAGCGAGAGCTGCACGTTGTGACCGAACATGGCGAAGCCGTGCACCTCGTCCTCTGCCCGCTCGAGGTTGGTCAGGTGGATATGCACCTCGTCACCCTCGGTGACCTCGATGATCTCGGGCGTGATGTGCGAACGAATGGTGGTGCCATAGACGTGCACGGTGCACTTGCCGTTGGCGTCACAGGTACGCTCCACCTTCTCTCGACCGGCACGGGTCTTCCACGGCGAACGCTTGTCCTCGCGGCTGTTCCATCCCGACTTGTAGCGGATCGCCGGCTTCAGCTTGTCGGCCTTGATGGCCACCACGTAGTGCGGCTCGCCCAGGGGCAGAGGCATGTCGTAGA
>JALUJS010000692.1 GCA_027056825.1 Candidatus Krumholzibacteriia bacterium
ATGTGGAAATTGATCTTGCGCCCGATGCTGCGGTGGCGGGAGAGCTCGCTGATGGCGCGGCGGATGACCCAGCGGTCGATCTCGCTCAGGCGCTCGCTGCGATTGGCGTGCTGATAGAACCAGGCGGGTTCGCGTTCAACGCCGTTTTCGTCGAGCAGCCGCACGAAGACCGAGTAGTTCTCTCGTGTATCACCTTCCAGGCTCACGATGGGCTGGTAGAGCAGCCGGAATCCATCGTGTTCCAGAGCGCCGTCGATCAGGCCGACGATCTCGGTATCGACCTCGGGAACAACCGGTTCTTCCAGGTCGACATCGTTGAATACGCTGATCGGTTCGCTGGCCGGGTCCCGTTCAGTGCGTGCATAACGTGCAGCACGCCGGCAACGGCGGATGAGCTCCAGGGCGCTGAGGTTGCTTGCCTGGCTCGAGGTGATGACCCCAAGGCTGAACTCCGGCGGTTCCGCCAGTTCGCAGACTTCCTGGATCGAGCCCTGGTGCAGCGTGTCGAGGCAGCGTTCGGCCACTTCGTCGGGAGACTTCCTGGAGTGGGTGAGGACCAGGAATTCGTGATCGCCAAAGCGTGAGAGCAGGTCATCGCTGAAATGGGACTGCAGTATCTCGGCAGTCCTCTTCAGCAGCCGGTCTCCCTTGTCGATGCCTTCGCGATCGCACAGTTCGGCATAGTTGTCGATGCTGATCTCCATCAGCATGGCGTTGTCGCGGAAACCGTCGGTTGTCTGGATACGCTCCAGGGCGCGCACGAAGGCATGGCGATTGAACAGCTGGGTATGCGGGTCACGGTCGATGAGCTGGCGGATGCGCGCTTGCAGTTCACCGTTGGTCGAGTCGGTGCGTATCAGCACCTGGAGACAGGGTTCGTCGTTGACCTCCAGGGGGTGCAGTTCGATATCGGCCTCGAACTCGCCGCCGTCCCTGTGGCGGCAGCGCAGCTTTTGGCACACCTCCTTTTCCCCGGCTTGCCGGAGCAGCCGTTTGAAGCTGTTTCGGTCTTCGGGGGCCACCAGGTCCATCATGGTGATGCTTTCCATGTCTTCTGCCGACAGGCCGAAGAGTTCCCGGTAGACCGCGTTGCTCTGGATGTGCAGCCCCTGGTGGATGTAGGCAATGGCGTCCCGTGAACTCTTGAGCAGTTTCTGGAAACGCCGTTCGGCATTGGCGAGCCGATGCCGCGTGCGTGCCAGCTCCTGCCTCAGCAGCAGGGTGTGGTATTCGCGCTGGATGGCGAAGACGAGACGGCCGATGGATATGGAGTGCAGCAGGTCTCGCACGCCGTTCTCGCGGGCATATTCTGCCCAGGCAGGTGGGTTCTCGCTCAGCAGGATGATGGACGCCGCGGGGTTTTCCTCGCGGATCATCTCGATGGCGATGTCTGGCGGCAAGGTTGCCGAGTCGGCGTTGATGGTCACCAGGTCCGCGGGTTCCGTCTCGAGCAGGCGCAGCAGACCTTCGCGCGTCTGGGTGCTTTCCATGCGCACCGGTTGGCCGCTGTTGCGCAGGGCATTGGCGCAGCGGCTGGCGTCCTCGGCCGAGCTGCCGATCATCAGTAGCTCGAGTGGCGAATCGCCATTGTCCAGGCTTTGGAAAACCGAATCGGGGATGGCTACCATGAGCGTTGCTTGTTTCTGTTGTTGCGACCGAGACTCATTGGGCGGCCGATCCCGTTACAACGAATTCCATAGACTGTCGAACTCATTATACGGTTTCGAGGATTGCCCTTCCGCGTCTTCCCCGCTTGCGACCAACTCGAAGCCGAGACGTGCGAAGGCGCTGCTGAAATCGATCAGACGGGTCAGG
>JALUJS010000693.1 GCA_027056825.1 Candidatus Krumholzibacteriia bacterium
CTTGTGGGGCATGATGGACGAGCCGGTGGCCAGCTCCTCCGGGAGGCGCAGGAAGCCGAACTCCTCGGCGGTGAAGAGCACCACGTCCCACGCCAGCTTGCCCAGGTCGTAGGCCAGGGGCCACAGGGAGTGGAGCACCGTGACCTCCAGCTTGCCGCGGGCGTGCTGGACGGCGGTGACGGTGTGCTGGATCGTGGAAAAGCCCAGGAGCCCGGCCACCAGCTCACGGTCCAGGGGCAGGGGAACGCCGTACCCGGCGCCGCTCCCTTCACGCCCACCATGGCGTGGAACTGGCCGGGGTGCTGGCGCAGGTCAACCTGCCCTCCCAAAGTGCGGAGGGCGGCGACTGCCTCGTCGGTGAGGTGGCGTGCGGCATCGCCTTTGGTCGCCACCAGCACAATCGTGCCCTCCGAGATGCTCTCGATGTAGCGGGCCATCTTCTGGGCCTCGTACGCGTTGGCGTAGGTGTCGAAGCCGGTCTTGTCCAACACCTTCCCCGTGCGTGGGTCGATCAGGGTGAAGTTGTACCCCCGTCTTCCGTAGGAGACATTGTGCCGCGTGCCGTCATCCTCGACAGTGTTCATGTAGGCACCATCCGCAAAGGCGGTGATTTCCACGTCCACCGGGACTTGGACACCCGTGCTGCCGATGAGTCGTCGCCCCTCGAACACGTCGCGCGGGCGCTTTGTCCACCCGAAGCGCAGGGTGACCACATTCGTGTGATCGCGCGTCACGCCCGCGGGGATATCCACGACCACTTCTTGCCAGCCCGCGTTCAGGGCCAACACGTTGCTCACGGGACGACCGTTCACCCACACCTGGAGCGTTTGTGGGGGCGCGTTGGGGTAGGCAAAGGGTAGGACGGAGAGGGTCAACGTGTGCGGGCCATCCCCGTCCGCGCGCAGGAATACTCGGGCTTCGGTACCGTTGGCCCCTGCCCACATCGCACTTCGCCCCTGAATGACCTCGTCCTCGTACCAGCCTTCCCCCCGATAAGGCGCTGTGCCCGGCTCACCCAGGTCAACACTCATCGCGATGGGGGCCGATGGCTGAATCACCCGGTACGCTTCGATGCCGTCGCTTGCCCAGAAGGGCGTTTTTTCCAGGGGGAGGATGTCGCGCACGAAGGCCCAGGCGCGTTCCCACGTTTGGGCGTAGGGGTAGCGTCCGGGGATGGGCGGGAACAAGATCACGTAGCGCACGTTGTACAACCGCATCAGTTCGGAGGCCTGGGCGCGGGCCTGTTCCACGAGGGCCGGGTCGGGTTCCTTGCCGAATTCCACATCGGCGATGGCCTGGAACAGGGGAATGCGGCGGAAGTAGGCCATTTTGAACTCGGGCGCGCGGCTGATGTTCCCGCCCAACATCGGTTTCCCGTGTCGCACCTGGTAATACTGGATCTGGGTGCGTTCGACGCCGAACACGCCGAAGGAGTTGCGCCACCCCAGGGGCACCTGCAACAGGGTGAAGTCCCCGGGCTCGGCCGCGATGATGTCGTACACCGCGGGAATACGGGCGTCGGATGTGGGCAAGGGCACCGCCGCGTGTTCAAAGAGAATGAGCAGTGCAGCCAGGGAAGCCACGGCCCAGGGCAACCGTTGGTGGACGCGGGCCAGCCGCGCCTGAAGCCACAAAAGTCCATAAGCAACAAGCACGGCCAGGGCCAGCATGAGCAGCACACTGTTGCGGTTCGGGGCCCGGTTCCCCCGGACAAACGGGATGTAGTGGAGCAGCGCGAAGGGCATGGGGATGGTCGCGGGCACACCGTCCAGGTCGAACTGCCAGCGTCCGTTAATTTGCAGGAAGGGGCCCAGG
>JALUJS010000694.1 GCA_027056825.1 Candidatus Krumholzibacteriia bacterium
ATCCCCGATCTTTCCCATTCGACCGCCCTACGGCCGACAGGGGCGCCGATGGGGACAAGCAACTCGCAGACCCGGTGAACACATCCTGGATCGGAGCCTGGGCCGCCGGACCCAGCCTTGCCGTCGGTTCCCGGGGCGATCTCACCTGTTTCGGCAACGGGGGTTACCTCGAAGTCCTCGACACCACCATTCCCGGCCACCCGGTGCGCCTGGGCAGGGTCGTGTTGCCGGGACCCCCGCTGGGCCTTGCCATCGCCGGAGACCATGCCTATGCCGCGTGCGCAGAGGCGGGCCTGGTCATCGTGGACATCAGCGACCCGTCCCAGCCCTTCACCGCAGGCTCGATCTTCACGGGTTATCTCGCCGACGAGGTCGCCGTTTCAGGAGGCATGGCCTACGTGGCCGCAGGGTGGGATGGGCTGTTCATCATCGACGTGAGCGATCCTACCGCTCCCGTCGAGGTGGGTTTCCTGCCCCCGGGCGAGTTTTCCTATTTTTCCGGTGTGGCCGTGGAGGGTGATCACGCCTTCATCACGGATCGGTTCTCTGGTTTCCTGAGTGTCGATGTCACCGACCCCACCAACCCCGTAATCCAGTCCGAGGTTTCGAGTACGGGAGCTATCCCCGAATCGGTCGCGGTCATGGGCGGCCTGGCCCTCGTCGCAGGCCTGAACAGATTCCAGGTCTTCGATGTGAGCCATCCCGCCACGGTCCAGTTGCTGGGGGAACTGGAAGTGGATGGGGCCCGGGGTGTCGCCGCCGACGGGGGATACGCCTACCTGGGCGACGAGGACGGTTTGCGAATCATCGGTATCGGTGATCCCCAGGTGCCGGTGGAGGTGGGGCTCCAGGCCCTGCCGTCAGCAGCTTTCGGGGTGGCCCTGGTCGGCGGACGCGCCTATGTGTCCGACGTCAACAACGGCTTGCGGGTGGTCGATGTGACCGATCCCGTGTCGCCGGTGGAGGAGGACATCCTTGCGACAGGCAGCATCACGGTGAAGGCCCGGGTTGCGGGTAGTTACGCCTATGTCTGCCAGTGGGAAGAATTCATCGGCGGTTTCGGCGGCCTGAAGATCATCGACCTGCATGACCCCGCCGCCCCGCAGGAGGTGGGATCCTTCACTCCTGCGGCCCCCCCGGACCTCTTCCAGGGGTTCACCGGCCTGGCTGTCCAGGGGGGATACGTTTTCGCCATCGACGACTACAACGGAATGTGGATCATCGATGTGAGCGATCCGTCGGCGCCTTTCCAGGAGACATACCTCGGTCTCGATTCATATCCGGTGGATATCGCCGTCAGGGAAGGCTATGCCTATGTCACGATCAAGGGGACGGAAGACAATCTTCTGATCTTCGATGTGAGCAATCCTGCGGCTCCTGTCAGGGTGGGGTCTTTCGCCTCCAGCGGAATGATCGCCGCCGCTGACGGTTATCTCTACCTGGCGACCTGGTACACCCTTTTGGTCGTCGATGTCAGCGACCCCGCAACTCCCACCGAGGTCGCGGCGGCGCCTCTGTTCACCTATATGGCCTACGCCATCGCACTGGAGGGGGACCGCATCCATATCGCCACCTTCGACGGTTTGAGGATCTTCGATGTCAGCGACCCTGTCACGCCGGTGGAAACGAGTTCGACAACCATAGGTTTTGGGGCGATGGACGTGGCCGTCCACCATGGATTCGTCTACCTGTCCGACCCGTTTTTCTATGTTCCCGAGGCGATGGACGACGGCCTGCTTGTCGTCGACGCCACCGACCCCTACAACCCGGTGGAGGCCGGATCCTTCGATACAGCAGGTTTAGCGAGGGGCGTGACAGCAAAACGGAACCTGGTCTATGTATCCGACGACCTGGATGGCCTCCAGATCATCCGGAACGATCTCGACCATAGCGACCTGCTGGTCACTCTGACGCCGCAGAACGCGCCGCTGACCATTCCCGAGACAGGGGGAGGTTTCTTCTACGATGCGGCGGTCGAAAACGTGTCGGCTACGGATATCGTCGCCGATGTGGTCCTGGAAGCGGTGTTTCCAGGGGGCCGCAGCTACCGGATCACGACCATTTCCGACGTTGTTTTCCCGGCCGGATCGACCACCGTGCGCCACGGGCTGTCCCAGATCGTTCCGGCCGCCGCACCGGCGGGCGCCTACGCCTACCGGCTCAGCCTGAGCGGGGGCGACGGAACGCTGATCGATGCGGACGAATTCACGTTCGGAAAGCTCGGCGCACTCGCGGCGGCGAAGTCCGCCGATGCGGAGGCCGGGTGGATCCTGGAGGGCTGGGACGACGCTGCGGTTGCCGGAACCGCCCCCGTGCGGCCGGCCCTTGTCGGCGCCTACCCCAATCCCTGCAATCCCATGACCACGATCCGCTACGCGCTGCCGGCGCCGGCCGTCGTCAGCCTGGGGATCTTCGATCTGCGCGGGAGGGAGGTGCGCACCCTGGTTTCCGGCCAGAGCCGCGAGGCGGGAATCCATGCGGAAACCTGGCGTGGGGACGATGATGACGGACGTCCCGTGGCGGGCGGCGTATACCTGTACCGCCTGGATGCGGGGGATGTGACCGTTGCCAAGCGGGTGACCCTGGTCAGGTGATCCGCAAAGAAGGTCCGCTCGCCCCGACGGCCCCGGATACCCGGGGCCGTCTTTCCTCGGATCGGCTTTCCTTGTCATGGAACCGGCATCGGCCTATCCTCCGCCCATGGTGAACACGTTCTTCAGCCAGTATCCTCCCACCCCGGGCGCGGTGATCGAACCCGGCCAGGTGGATCTCGGCCCCCTGGCCGGCCGGACCGTGGCGGTCATCGGCTACGGCACCATGGGCCGCGCCATGGCCCTGAACCTGCACCGCAGCGGGGTGGACGTGGTGGTCGGCGCCCGGCCACAATCCCCCCGCCGCGCCCTCGCCGCAAAGGAAGGGCTGCGCGTCCTGGACCCGGGCGCGGCCGTCGCCGCCGGCGACCCGGTCATGCTCCTGTTGCCGGACGAGGTCATGGCCGCGGTCTTCAAGGCCGTGGTCAAGCCCCATCTGCAGGCCGGCGCTGCGGTTGGATTCGCCCACGGGTTCGGCGTGGCCTTCGCGGGCATCGACCCCGGTCCGGACCACCCCTGTTTCCTGGCCGCTCCCAAGGGCCAAGGCGACATGCTGCTGGCCGCCCACAAGGCCGGCGGCGGGGTGCCCGGCCTGCTGGCCGTCCAGCCCGAGGATTCGGCTGCAACCTGGGACCTCGCCGCGGCGTATGCCAAGGCGGTCGGCTGTCTCGCCGGCGGGGGATTCGTCACCACCTTTGCCGACGAATGCATCAGCGACCAGTTCGGCGAGCAGGCGGTCCTGTGCGGAGGCGTCATCGAGCTGCTCAAGACCGCCTTCGAGGTGATGGTCGAGGCCGGGTACGGCCGCGAGAACGCCTACTTCGAATGCGTCCACGAACTGAAGCTGATCACGGACCTGGTGCACGCCCACGGCATCGACGGCATGCGCCGCCGCATCAGCGGAACCGCCGCCTACGGCGGGCTGACCCGCGGCCCGCGGATCATCGGACCGGAGGTCGCCCAACGCATGAGGAAGATCCTGTCCGAGATCGAGAGCGGGGCCTTCGCCGGGGAATTCCTGACCCGGCACGACGATCCCCGCCGCGGGGTCCGGGCCCTGGCCGCCGACGAGGCCGCCGGACCGCTGGCCGTGGCCGGCCGCGAGCTGCAGCAGCGCCTGCGGAGCTTCCGGACGGATGCCGGCGCGCGCCTGGACGACCCTGAATCACCCGCTGGCCCCGTCCCCGACGAAAGCGACGACCCATGAACGATTCCCTGATGCAACGATTCACGGATCTTTTCCGGGCTCCCTCGCGTCTGATGGACAACGTGGCCGAGGCCCCGCGCCTCGTGGCGCCGCTGCTGGTCATCATGGTCATCATGACCGGGTTCACCTGGCTGACCGCCCCCATCGCCGGTCCGGAGCAGATGGAGGTCATGCGGGACTCCAGGCTCATGCGGATGGTTCCCGAGGAGGCCTGGCAGGAGCAGTACGAGCAGGCCATGCATCCCACACCGGCCAAGCGCGCCCTGCAGGCGGTGACCTCGGGGTTCACCACCTTGATCTCCATCGTGGTGTTCGGGTGGATCATGGCGTTCTTCGTGCGCATGGGGGGCAACGATCTGACCCTGCGCCAGGGGCTAGGGGTCGTGGCCTGGGCCTCGCTGATACCCTTCGGACTGGCGACCCTGGTCAAGCTCCCCCTGATCCTGATGACCGAGTCCGTCTTCAGCGTGACCATCGGGCTGGCCGCGTTCCTGCCGGACGCGGGGCCCCATTCGGCCCTGTTCCAGATCCTGATGGCCTACGGGGATTTCTTCACCTGGTGGGGACTGGTCCTGCTGGTCATCGGGTTCGCCCGGACGGCCAGGGTTCCGGCCGGGATGGTCATCGTTCCGGTGGTCATGGTCTGGGCGGTGCTGACGGCGATCCCGGTGGGTATCGGCCTGGTGATGATGTAACCAAGGAAGACAAGGAAGGTTGCGCGTGAAAAAGATCCTCCTGGTCCTGGCCGGCGTGCTCGTCATCGCCGCGGTGGTGGTCTCGGTCCTGAAATCACGGGACAAGGCCGAAGCGAGCGTGGAGGTGGGCAAAATCGTCCGCAAGGACCTGGTGGCCAAGGTCAACTGCTCCGGGACCATCCAGCCCCAGCGCAAGGTGGACGTGAGCGCCAACGCCATGGGCACCATCGTCAACCTGGCCGTGAAGGAGGGGCAGGAAGTCACCGAGGGTGACCTGCTGCTGGAGATCGACCCCTCCGAGTACCAGGCCTCGGTGCAGGCCCTGCAGGCGACCCTCGAATCCGCCCGGGCGGACCTGGAACTGGCCAACGCCAACTACGAGAAGGCGCAGCTTGACCTGGATCGGGCCGAGAAGCTCTACGCCGAAGGCCTGTCCTCGGCCGAACAGGTGGAGACCGCCCGCACCAACGCCCGCATCGAGCAGGCCCGCGTGGAAGCCGCGCGCCACCGCATCGCCCAGTACGAGGCCAACCTGGAGAAGGCGCGTCACGACCTGGAGAAGGTGACCATCACCGCGCCCATGAGCGGCGTGATCACCCGCCTGAACGTGGAGGAGGGCGAGAACGCCATCATGGGGACCCTGAACAACCCCGGCACCGTCCTGCTGGTGATCTCGGACCTGGGGACCATGGAGGCGTGGGTGGACGTGGACGAGACCGAGGTGGTCGAACTGAGGATCGGACAGCCGGCCAAGGTGACCATCGACGCCTTTCCCGATACCAGCTTCACCGGCCGGGTGAGCGAAATCGACCACAGCCCGCTGCGCGTCCGGACCGGAGGATCCACCGAAGCCGTGGAGTTCCAGGTCAAGATCACCCTGGACGCCGCCCCGGACAACATCCGGCCCGGCCTGACGGCCAAGGCCGAGATCACCGTGGCCGAACGCCATGACGTGCTGGCCGCGCCCCTGGGGGCGGTGACGGTCAGGGAGTGGCCCCTGAAGGCCGAGGACATCCGCAGCTACCGCGGCCGCCGGGCGCGCAGGCAGGAGAAGGCCCTGGCGGGCCTGGGCTTCCGGCCCCACCCGGCGCCGGAGGATTCCCTGTCCGCCGGCGAGGTGGAGCGCAAGGAGACCGAGGGTGTGTTCATCATCCGCGACGGTTTCGTCAAGTTCGTCCCGGTCAAGCTGGGCATCACGGGCGAGGAGGACTTCGAGATCATCTCGGGGGTGGACGAGGGCGAGCGCATCGTCACCGGGCCGTTCCGCATCCTGCGTGAACTGAAGGACGGGGCGCAGGTCAAGGTCCAGAAGAAGGACCGGCGGGGCAAGGAACGCCGATGAACCCGTTGGCGGGCGTCCGGATCGCCCTGGACAGCCTGCGCAGCCACAAGCTGCGCACCTTCCTGACCCTGCTGGGCAACATCGTCGGCACCATGTCGGTGATCGCGGTGGTTTCGCTCATCTACGGGGCCGACACCTATGTCTCCCAGGTGGTCCTGGATGAGGGCACCGACGTCTTCACCATTTCGCGCATCAACGAGCTGCAGTTCCTGACAGACTTCGACGCCTTCCTCAAGTCCCTGAACAACCCCCGCCTGACCCTGGAGGACCGGAACTACCTGCGCCGGCGCATGACCACCGCGCGGGCGGTTGGGGCCATGACGGCCGTCAACACCGACCTGCGCGCCGGCGGGCGCACCTTCAAGGGGGTCCGTGTCCGGGGCGTCACCCCCGAGGTGACCCTGCTCGAGGACCTGCCCCTGGCCCTGGGCCGGCACCTGGTGGAGCAGGACGAGCGCACCGCCGCCCAGGTCGTGGTCCTGGGTCACGAGGTGGCGGCG
>JALUJS010000695.1 GCA_027056825.1 Candidatus Krumholzibacteriia bacterium
ATGGAGACAGCTCCCCCGGCTTCGGTGATCGCCATAGACGGGTTCGAGTCCTTCGAGTACAGCCAGTACTTCCCCATCCACCATCACCTGGCCGTGGAAAAGGAGACCGACTTCTTCATCTACTTCACCGACAGTCCGTTACGCAGAAAAGGGCGCATGACCGCGTACCAGAAGAAGCGGCGGGCGGAGTTGGAAGCCCTGTACGGTCGGCCTGATCCCAAGGCCATCGAGAAGGATATGCGGGAGGTGCTGGAGGTGGTCCTGAGGGATGTGGACGAAGCCATTGTCCACAGTGACGACCATCCGGCGTATGTCCGTGCGTTGAAGCGGATCAGGACCCGGGTGCAGCACCTGGTGACTCCGGGGAGCGACTACCGCGACCGTCATAACAAGCTGTGGGAGATCAACCTGCTGGATCTGCTGATCCGGCATAGCGGGGGGAATCACAAGCGGGAGACCATCGCGTGGTCGAAGCGCAGGCAGGGGAGCGCCGAGCGGTTGGCGATTTTTCTGGTGTGGCGGAACTACATCAAGGGAAGGAGGGAAAAAGACCGTCAGAGTCCCACCCCTGCAATGGCGCGGGGGATGCTGGATAGGCGGTTGACGGTGCGGGATGTGCTTAGTCAGCGGCTGTTTCGCAGCTTGATCGAGCTACCGCCGCGGTGGAGCGAGTACTACGACCGGGCGGTGGAGACGCCGGTGTTGGGCCGGAACCTGAAGCACGAGTTGAAGATGGCGTACTGAGGTGGGCAGGACAGGAAGCGGGCCGGGAGTGAACCCGGCCCGCCAAGGGAAAAACACATTTTCGAGGGCACAACTAACGGGATCAGGATGTCCGGCCCAGCAGGAGGTCCCTGACGGTGAACCCGCTGACATGCAGGAAACGGGCGATCATCAGCCCCGCGCCCACGGTGTAGGCGATAGTGCTGGCGTAGCCCGCGCCCACCGCGCCGTGGCCGGGGATCAGCCACAGGTCCAGGGCGATGTTCAGGGCCAGGGTGATGAGGCTGGCCTGGGTATTCCAGTGGGACCGGCCGCGGCCGATGAAGTCGCCCGCAAGCACGGCGCCGGAGCTGAAGGCCACGATGCCCGGCAGCAGGGCGCGCAGGGCGCCGGCCGAGGGGGCGTAGGCCCCGCCCGCCAGCAGGGGCAGCAGGGGCCCGCAGAGGAAGTAGACCGGGATCCCCGCCGCCAGGGTCACAGCCACGCCCAGCCGCACCGCGCGCAGGGAATCCAGGTCCCGCCGGGTCTCGTCGGGATCGGCCGCGCTGTGGACCAGCAGGGGGGTCATGGCGCCCGGCAGCAGCCACAGCATCTCGCCGAAGTACACCGCCACCGAGTACACCCCCACTTCGGACGCCCCGTGGAAATGCTCCACCAGGGCCTGGTCCAGGCGCAGCAGGAGGAAATAGGCCACCGCCGAAAGCTGGCCCACCCAGCCCTGCCGGGCCAGCCGGCCCGCCAGGCGGGGCAGGGAGGGGCCGGCGGCATCATCCGCGGCATCGGGTGCGGACGCCTCCCCCACGCGGCGGCGCAGCAGTTCCCGCGCGGTCACCGTCACCACGACCACGCCCCCCAGGCCCTGGGCCAGCGCCACCAGGCCCACGGCCCGTCCCAGGGTCAGGGACCAGGCCAGAACCACCGCCAGCACCAGAGCCAGGTGTCCCACCGCGCGCACGCCGTTGACCGCCGCGCCCACCACCAGCCGACCGCGGGCCAGCAGGTCGTAGGAGAAGATCTCGAACAGGAGGATGCCCAGCACCGCGCCGGCGACGACGAAGCCCAGGCCCGGGGTCCAGCCCAAGTGTGCGG
>JALUJS010000696.1 GCA_027056825.1 Candidatus Krumholzibacteriia bacterium
GGGCGGCGGGAATCAGGATATCCACCTCGCGGTCGAGCCAGGCGTCACCCGGCAGCACCTCGTACCCGGCGTCCGCTGCCTTGGCCTTGTCGATGCCGCCGAAGCGGTCGGTCATGCCGCGCAGCTCTTCCAGGTCGATGCCTTCGGGACGAAAGAAGGCGTGGGTTGTCTGCTCGCCCTGGTCCCAGCAGGACACGCACACGACCTTGCCGCCCAGCTGCTGGTACAGCTCGATGGCGTACTGGGCCACGTTGCCGAAGCCCTGCACGCTGGCGGTGGTCGCGGCCGGGTCGACATCCATCTCCTTGAGAGCCTCGCGCAGACAGAACACCACGCCGTAACCGGTGGCCTCGGTGCGGCCCAGGCTGCCGCCCATGCCCACGGGCTTGCCGGTGATGGTCCCGGGGTAGTGGCCGCCGGCGATGGTCTCGTATTCGTCGAGCATCCACAGCATGTGCTGGGGGTTGGTCATGACGTCGGGCGCCGGCACGTCCGCCACCGGTCCGATGTTGCGGGAGAGCTGGCGGATCCAGCCGCGGCAGATGGCTTCCTGCTCGCGCGCGCTCAGGTTGTGCGGGTCGCAGATCACCCCGCCCTTGCCGCCGCCCAGGGGGATGTCGGCCACCGCGCACTTCCAGGTCATCCACATGGACAGGGCGCGCACGGTGTCGATGGTCTCCTGGGGGTGGAAGCGGATTCCGCCCTTGGCCGGGCCGCGGGCGTCGTTGTGCTGGACGCGAAAGCCCTGGAAGACCCGTACCTGGCCGTCGTCCATGCGCACGGGGATGGTGAAGTGGAATTCCCGCTGGGGCGAACGCAGGAAATCGCGCGTCCCCTGGTCCAGGTTCAGCAGGTCGGCGATCTTGTCGAACTGGCTGCGCGCCATCTCGAACGGATTGAAGGATGCATCCTGTGCCATGAGCTGCTCCGGGCGGTACGGCCGCCAGGTCGAGGCGGCCCTCAGGAACCGCCGTCAAGGACTCCGGGTTTCAGGACGACCCCCCTCCGGGAGCGGCCGTCGATCAGAACCCCCACTTCAGCCGGCAAATGAATATGCCGGATGAACTCTCCGCAATATTTTCCCGGCTGGGCGTCCAGCCAGTCCCAGTCCAGGCGGCTGTTGCCGGCGGTGGTGTTGACCGTCAGGTAGCCGACCTGGAAACTGGTCAGGTTCTGGAAGAAGTGGCTGCCCTGGCTCGGTGTCACCTTGAAATCATCCAGGTCGGTCTCGACGATCACGTGGGCGCCGGAGATCTGGTCCCAGCGCACGGGAATGCCCAGCCAGCGGTCGGACGACCCCCAGCGGCCAGGTCCCAGCAGCAGGTAGCGGGTGGCGCTCTCGACCATCTTCCGGTTGAAGACGCCGATCTCCGCGGCCATCTCCTCGGTGCGTCCCCGGTCGAACTTCTCCCGCGGCACGTACAGGATATCCCTGATCCCGTCGTGGCGCCCGTTGCCCAGCGCCAGGTCCGTGGCCACGACGGCCTGGTCGCTCCACAGCAGCTCCTCGGGGATGTCGGGGGCATCGTAACCGGCGGCCAGGGGGCGGATCTGCAGGAAGCCGAACTGGTGCGGCACCGCGGCGCCGTCGCCGAGCACCACCGCGAACTCGATCTCCACCTCCGCGCTCATGGTCCGGCGCCCCAGTTCCAGCAGCAGCTTGATGATCTCCGCCAGCGGGAAGTAGTCCCCCTCGAGGATTCGCGCGAAGGAAACCAGCGGTGTTCCCTTGCGATGGACGCCCGGGTAGATGGCGTCGTTGTCCGGCGAGTAGATCGAACCCACCGGATCCAGGGTGCCGTGGCGCA
>JALUJS010000697.1:0-6674 GCA_027056825.1 Candidatus Krumholzibacteriia bacterium
CCCGGATGAAGTTGATCGCCGACTCGCTCCCCGCGTCGGCGGACAGCACCGCCCTGATGTGCGCGCCCTCGGCGAAGGTGGTTTTCCTCTCGGAGCTGGCCAGCCAGGCCGCCCCCAGGGCGATCACGCTGAGCACCAGCACCACCAGCAGCGTCGTCACCATGGCGAAGCCCCTGCGGTCCGGTCCGGCGAGCTTTTCGATGTGGTCGATCATGGTCTTCTCCCTGTCTCCTCGGTGCGGCAGGTTATCCGTTGCGCAACGCGATGCGCGTGGAATAGGTCACCGTCTCCCCCTTGCCGGTGGTTCCCTGGATGGTCACCCCCACCTCCCGGACCTGGGCCCGGTCCAGGGCCCCGAGCGGGATGTTGTTGAGCTGGTTCCCGGCGGCGTCGAAGTAGTTGAACGCCACCCCCTGCAGGCCGCGCAGGATGGCCACCGGTCCGGTGCCGTTGTCCCGGAAGAGCTCGCCGGTGCCCGGGTTGAAGATGTAGGTCACGCTTTCGTCCGGATTGTTGTCCGCCGTGTCCGCGTCCCCGTTGAGGTCCGCCTGGCATTGCAACACCCAGGCGTCGGCGATGGATACGGCCTCGAAGCCGGCCTGCGTGGGGTTGCACCCGGCCGAACGCACCTCGCGGGTCAGCAGCGACATCACCGCCCGGATCGACTGCTGGAACTGGGCCTTCTGTCGCGTGGACTCGTAGCTGTTGCGGCTGTTGACCATGACCGAGAAGACCACGCCCATCACGATGCCGAAGATGAGCAGGGCCACCATGAGCTCGACCAGGGTCATGCCCCGGCGATCGGTTCCCGGCATTCCGTGCAGCAGTTTCATGTCCTCGTTCTCCCTCCCGGCGCCGGGCCGTCAGCGCATGGACACCAGGTCGGCGAAGGTCAGATTCATGGGCGCGCCGCCCTCCTGCCAGGCGACGGTCACCTGCACGCGGTCCAGCCCGAAGGCCACGTTGTTCACCGTGGCCGTCCAGGCGATGGGGCCCTCCTGGCCGTTCTCGTCGGCGATGTTGCCGAAACCCTGGCTCTTCAGGCGTTCGAGCTGGGCCTGGGCAACCGTCACCGCCCGCGTGTACAGGTCCGATTCGGTCACTTGCCGACGGGCCCGGTGCTGGATCATGGCGATGGGCAGCACGCCCACCGAGAGGATCAACAGCACCATGAGGATCTCCACCAGGGTGAATCCCTCGCGTCCGGGCACGCGGATCCGTCCGCGCTTGAGGGCCCGGCGCAGGGACGCGGCGCAGCGGGTGATGAGCATCAGTGCACCTCCACCAGTCCGGTGGGCAACAGCGTGATCTGCTTGTTGCCCGATGGATTGGAAACATTGAACACGATGCCGTCGGCCATTCCCCACGGGAAGAAGTTGGCCGTCTGGGGCACGTCCAGGCTCATTCCCTTGAACTGGGCGCTGCGCACGACGTTGCCGGAAACCGGGTCGACGATCTGGTAACCGGCCGCCGTGACGTTGAATTGCATGACGCGCCCGCTGGAAATGGACAGGGATCGCGCATACTGCATATCGGCCATCATGCGGTCGGCCGTAGTCTTAAGGCGGTTGGACTGGGTGTAGCGGAACATGGGCGGAGCGGCCAGCCCCGCCATAACCCCGATGACCAGGATGATGATCATCATCTCCACCAGGGTAAATCCTGCGCGTCCGGGAATTTTCTTCCGGTGCACGGTATCCCTTCCTTCCCCCGCGGGCCCTGTTTCGGCCCGCATCCTGTGGGTTTTCGGCCGCAACGGGCGCAATCCGGCCTGGTTCACCCCTGCTCACCTGCAAGGATCGTACCGGGGGTGCTTGGTTATATCTTTATGAAAATCAAGGGGTTGCGCTGGGTGATGGCCCGGATGGAGGCAATACGCAAGACACGCCGCCCGATAAGGCCGCATGTTGCATGAAACATGTCCATTTTGAGCCGTTGGGAAGCGGGGATGCAAAGGGCGGGCCGGATGCGGGAAAGGTTCAGTCTCCGGCCGGGGGATTCACCGGTTCGACGCCCGGCTCGGCGAGCAGCCGGTTCCGCTCCTCGGTGTTGACGCGCACCGTGGCCACGCAGTGTTCGGGCGTGTACTCCTGCTCCAGCACCGATCCGGTGCGGTGCAGACGGCCCAGCAACTGCAGCCGGTCCAGGGGTACGGTCACAGTCATGATGGTCTCCTCGCGCATCACCTGCGCGGTCAGCGCCCCCTTGAGGCGGTCGACGCCGGCCGGATCCAGGGCGCTCAGGAAGACCGCGTCGGGATAGGCGCGCGCGAAACGGTTGCGCACACCTTCGGCGTCGGCCAGGTCCAGCTTGTTGAAGACCATCAGGGTGCGGCGCTCGCCGGGGGCCACGCTGTCCAGAACCTCGTCCACCGCCCGGATCTGGTGCTCGGGGTCATCGCTGGAGGCGTCCACCACGTGGACCAGCAGGTCGGCCTCGCGCACCTCCTGCAGGGTGGCCTTGAAACTCTCCACCAGGTGGTGGGGCAGGCGCCGGATGAAACCCACCGTATCGGTCAGCAGGTAGCGTCGGCGCTCATCGATCTCAACCCGCCGCGTGGTGGCGTCCAGGGTGGCGAAGAGCTGGTCCCGCGCCAGGATGCCCGCTCCGGTCAGCGCGTTCATGAGGGTCGACTTGCCGGCGTTGGTGTAGCCCACCAGGGCGGCGGTGAAGACCCGCTCGCGCCGGCCGGTCTGCACCCGCCGGGTGTTTTCGATCTCCTTGAGCTGGTCGCGGATGCGGGCGATGCGGCGGCCCAGCAGGCGCCGGTCCGTCTCCAACTGCGTCTCGCCGGGACCGCGGGTACCGATGCCGCCGGCCTGCCGTTCGAGGTGGGCCCACAGGCGGGTCAGGCGCGGCAGCAGGTACTCGAGCTGGGCCAGCTCCACCTGCAGGCGGGCTTGGCGGGTGCGGGCGTGGCCGGCGAAGATATCGAGGATCAGCTCGGTGCGATCCAGCACCTTCACCTCGAGGGCCTTTTCCAGGTTGCGGCCCTGCGCCGGGGACAGCTCGTTGTCGAACACCACCATGGTGGCGCCGGTGTCGGCGACCAGCTCGGCCAGCTCCTCCAGTTTGCCCTTGCCCAGGAAGGTGCCCGGGGCCGGGCGCTGCCGCGACTGCTCGATCCGGCCCAGGACCTCGGCCCCGGCCGTGTCCACCAGGCGCGCCAGCTCGTCAAGGTCGGCCGCGCCCCCCAGGCCGCCGGACCACGCTTCCGGCAGGTTCACGCCGGCCAGGACGGCCTTTTCCACCGGCTGTTCGGTGATGTAGCCGCCGCCGGATGCACGGTCCCGGCCGTTGTTGTCGTCCCCATGTTCCTGTGTCCAGCGGGTGGCCATCAGTGGCGTTCCTTCCCTTCCTCGATTTCCAGGTGCAGGCTTTCCCACTGCTCCATGCAGGCGGCCAGCTCCTTCTCGATGTCGTCGCAGCGCCGGCCCTGGGCGAGGCGCTCCTCGTTGGAGGTCTCCGGACGGCCCATGATCTCCACCGCCGCGGCCTGGTCCTGTTCCAGTTCGCGGATGCGCTCCTCCAGTTCGGCGATCTTCAGCTCCCGGCGACGGATCTCGTTCTTGCTCAATCCGCCCGACCGCGCGGCCGCGCGATGCGGCTTCGGATCCGCCGTGGCCTGCCGGCGGAGCTCGGTGTTCCGCGCCTGCTTCTGCGCACGGCGCCGGCGGTGCTCGACCCACTCGCTGTAGGCGCCGGGGAAGTCCTGCAGGCGGCCGGCCTCGTCCGCCCCGCTGCCCCGGTCCGGAAACACCAACAGCCTGTGGACGACGCGGTCCAGGAAGCGGCGGTCGTGGGACACCACGATCACGGTGCCGTCGAAATCCCGCAGGGCCGCCTCCAGGGATTCACGGCTGCGCGCATCCAGGTGGTTGGTGGGCTCGTCCAGCAGGAGGGTGTTGTGTCCTTCCTTGACCAACCGCAGCAGGGCCAGCCGCCCACGTTCGCCGCCGGAAAGACGGCCCACCTGGCGGTCGAACAGATCCTCCCCGAATCCGAACGCGCCCAGGAAGGTGCGCAGTTCCCCAAGGCCCGCGGACGGATCCACCGCCTCCATTTCCGCCAGCACCGTGTTGTGATCGGCCACCAGGCTGAGTTCCTGGTCATAGTAGCCGATGTCCACGCCCTGGCCCACGACCACCCGCCCGGTATCGGGGATCACCCGGCCGGTCAGCATCTTCAACAGGGTGGATTTGCCGCATCCGTTCGGGCCCAGGATGCCGATTTTCTCGCCGCGCGAGACGTGCAGGTCCAGGTTCCGCACCAGGGTCCGGCCGTCCAGGGTCTTGCCCAGGCCCTCGACCTGGAACACGGTGCCGCCGCTGGGGCGCGCGGCCTTGAGGGCGAAGGTGTACAGCCCGGCCGGCGGCGTGGGTTTTTCCAGCCGCGGTTCCTTGGCCAGCTGCTTGCGCCGTGCCTGGGCCTGCTTGGTGTTCTGGCCCTCGATGTTGCGGCGGATGTACTCCTCGGTCTGCCTGATGCGGGCCTGCTGCCTCTCCCAGGCGCTGAGTTCCTGCTGGTAGCGCTGGCGACTCTGTGCGGCGAAGAAGCTGTAGTTGCCCGGGTAGTTGACCAACCGGCCCCGGTCAAGGTGCAGGGTGCGGGTGGTGACGCGATCCAGGAAATAGCGGTCGTGGGACACGATCACCGCCGCGCCGCGGGCGGCCGAGAGATATCCCTCCAGCCACTCGCACGAAGCCAGGTCCAGATGGTTGGTGGGCTCGTCAAGCAGCATCAGGTCCGCGCCGCTGAGCAGCACCACGGCCAGGGCGGCGCGCCGGCGTTCCCCCCCGGACAATGACGACAGGGGCCGGTCCCAGGATCCGCGGTGCAGGCCGACACCCAGCAGGGCCGCCTCCAGCCGGGACCGCATGCCGTAGCCGTCCAGGCGCTCGAATTCCGCCTGGAGGTGCCCCTGCCTGCGGATCAGGTCCTCCAGTTCCCGGTCCCCGGCGGCGATGCTCTCCAGACGGCGACCGATATCCGCCAACTCCCGTTCCAGTTCGCGTTCGCGCCCGAACGCAAGGGTCTCCACCTGTTCCAGCAGGCGGGTGTCCGAGGCGTCATCCACCGCGAGGGTCGATTCCTGGCGCAGCCTGACGATGCTCGTCGATCCGCTCACCGTCCGGGTCCCCGACGGCAGGTCCAGTTCCCCGGCCAAGGCGGCCAGCAGCGTGGTCTTGCCCGCACCGTTGGCGCCCACCAGGCCGCAACGCACGCCCGGCTGCAGGGCCAGGTTCACGCCCCTGAGGACCGGCTCGCGTCCGTAGTCGAAGTCCAGGTTTTCCAGGGAGACCAGGGCCAATCCGTTCCGCCTTCAGCAGGAGATTCCTTGCCCGCCTTTTTCATGATGGGGGCTGGTCGTCGTTTCCGGCAGCCGCACCAATATACAACCCAAACTTCCCCATCACGACATTTGTACGGGGACGGGGCCAGGAGGGCGCAGGCCGCCGTCCCAGCCGGCGACCGGGGGAGCCGGAATTACTCTGCGGCGAGTGAAACCCGACCAAGAGAAAGGCCCCTCCCTGACTCCGGGGAAGGGCCTTTACGGCTTCGCTCGTTCCGCCCGGGTCTTAGGCGACCAGGTGCGGACTCTTGCGGTACTTCAACGGCGACAGGCCGCAGCGGTCCTTGAAGGTCCGCGAGAAGTGGGCCAGGCTGTTGAACCCGCATTTCTTGCTGATGGCCTCGACCGAGAGGTCGAAGCGGCGCAGCAGGGTCTTGGCGTTCTCGACCCGCACCTGGATGAGGTAATCGCTGAAGCTCATACCCACCTCGGAGCGGAACAGGTTGGAGAAGTACCCGGGGCTGAGGTTGACCATCTCGGCCATCTTGTCGCGGTTGATGTTCTCGTTGAAGTGGGCCAGGACGTAGCGGCAGGTGTACTCCGCCCGGTAGTCCTGCAACTGGTGCGACGCGTGGACCGTGTTGCCTTCCTCGTCCACAAGGACGATCTCAGGCAGGGGGTCGTTCCACAACTCTTCTCCGGAGAACTTCCCGGCCAGTCCCTCGCTCCCGGTCGTGGCGGTCTCGGCGCCGGTCTGGGCGCCCGTTCCACCGACCAGGAACTCGGTCACCATCTGGGCCGTCCGCACGACATTCGCCTTGCGGGCCACCAGGATGGGCGCGTTCATGATGTCCTCATACCGCGAAACGATTCCCCGCAGCGCATCGGGAGTCTCGGCGGCATAGACGAACAGGAAGCTGGCTCCGGCCAACGATTCCACCGGCTCGTCCTGCTGCAACCTGTGCATCAGGATCTGCTGGCCGAACAGGGCCAGACACAGTTCCGTCGGGTTGCCCTCGGAGTCGGGACAGAGGAAAACGATCCTCCGGCTCTCCTCCCTGCCCTGGACCATCTGCCTCGGATAAGTCGGAAACTCGATCACGAAACCGATCCAGGATTGGGCCTTTTGTTTCATTTGTTCTTCCACAAATACCCCCCAAGCAGACCATGATCTTGGGCAGCGCAAAGGTGTACAAAAGCACAAATTTACTACCGTACTGTTATGAATAATACGACCTCACTTTATGGTTTGTCCATCAAAAAAAGCGGAAAATAACGTTTTTCTCTGAAGAATTGGGGGTTTTTAGGGCCTTTCTGTAAAAATCATCCCGTAAACCATTTATTAATTGGGAAAATTTCCTGCTGAATCAATCCTAGAAGC
>JALUJS010000697.1:6684-14156 GCA_027056825.1 Candidatus Krumholzibacteriia bacterium
CTGAATCGATCCTGGAAGCCCTTCCGAAAAGGCCGGATTTTGTGAAGGGGTTTTGGGGGATGGTTGTGGATCAGCGGAGATAGACAAGGCGGCGGGTCACACTCAAACCGTCGAGCTGGAACTTGCACAGGTAGGGGCCCGAGGCCACGGGCCGGCCGAAGTTGTCCGTGCCGTCCCACTGGACGATGAACTCCCCCGGGCCGCGGCGGCCGGCAAAAAGGGTGCGGAGTTCCTGGCCGTTGAGATTGTACACCCTTACCGAAACCGTGGGCTCCCCGTCGGTCCAGGGCAGGCGCAGGGTGGTCTTGTCCGGCCCGGCCTCACGCGCGTCCGGCGAATCCTGGCTGTCCGGGGTCGCGAAGGCTTCTTCGGCGGTGGCGGGAACGCGGCAGCTGATCTGGCAGCGGTCCCGGAAGGGGTTGGGCCAGCCCAGCATGAGATCCGGGGACAGGACCAGCCCTTCCGGGGTCTCCCCGGCCTCGCGTTCCTGTTCATCCGGTGTCTCGGGCTCCAGGATAGTCAGTTCGCCGCTCCATTTCTGTCCGTCCAGACCACGTGCCCCCAGGCGGCACGTGCTTCCCGGCGCCCGACCCTGCAGCACCGACGGTTCTGCGCCGAAGGTGAAGATCATCTGCAGATCCCCGTCGTCAGCCAGGACTTCGGGGACGGCCGCCCAGAAGGGGGTCGGCAGGGGCCTGCCACGCAAAAGATCCTGGTAGGTGAACGCAGGGGTCACCGGGAGGGTCCGGCGCGTGGACCCGAAGATCAGCGTCAGGGACTCGCAACCCTCGAGGTTTTCACCCTCGACAGCCAGGGACGACGGGTCCGGAAGGCGCCCGGTCCCCGTCGGGAGCGACAAGGTCAGCTCCGCGACACCGTCGGCGGTCAGGCGCCAGGCGCCCGAACCCGCGGCGGCCGACGCCGGAATCGCCGGAACGGCCATCCAGGGTTCGCGCTTGCCCGTCAGGGGATCGGTGACCCCCCGTTGCACGTCCAGGGCGGCGCCCAAGCCGGCGATCAAACGGCTCCAGGATGCGGCCGTCACCAGGGCCAGGTCGGTGGGTTCGACACCTACCTTGACGGCGAGCCGTCCCAGGCCTTCGGGGGAGGGTTCCGGTCCCCGCAACGGCAGGATTCCCAGCCAGGTCTCCTGTCCGGACGCTGTGCGGGAAACCGTCAGCCACGCCGACATGGTGACGGCCCGGTAGCGGCGGCCCGAGACCCGGACCGGAACATCCATCTCCACGGGAATCCAGGGCAAGGGGCTGGTCAGGGTGCGGGCGACCGGAATGGCGCTTTGCAGGGACATGAAGAGGATGGGCTTCAGGTAGTCGTAGGACCAGGAACGGAATTCAGCGTGTACGGCCTCCGGCCCGCCGTCCCATACCGCCATGCGGTCGCCGATGGCGGCGAAATCCTCGTCCACCAGGCCGTCGCCGTCGTTGTCCCGGCCGTCGAGCCGATCCTCGTCCACCAGACCGTCACGGTCGTCATCGGCGCCGGGCGAGAAACCGCGCAACCCGTGTTCGGCCCCTTCGGCGGTGAGGGCCAGGAAACCCCGGGGGGCGGGACGGATCCCGTGGCCTCGCGGCGCGCCCCCCAGTCCCAGCAACTCCAGGGGGCCCGTATCGGTGAGTAGGGACACCGCGCCCGTGCGATCCACGGCCACACCCAGATCGGAAGTTAGGGAAAATTCGACCCTGTCGGTGGCGGCCCGTGCCGGACCGGCCAGAACCGTGGCGGCCACGACCAGCAGCCCGGCCACCAGCAGCACCGAGAGGAAAATCCTGCGCATGTGGACGCCCTTGTTCATGACCTGATACTAGCGGCCCCCGCCGGGGCCGGGCAAACGCCGAAATCGAGGCCGGAAATCCAACTGGTAAAAACCCGCTGCCATTGTGCAGGTTCCGGGTCCGGTTGGCTGTCCGGAAAAGCAGAACGGGCCGGGGAGACTCCCGGCCCGCGAGGGAAGACCTATCCTGGTTGTCCGTAAGGTGTTACGCGTCAACCGATTCCTCGGCTTCCGGTTCGTTTTCAGCCATGGCCTCCCGCGTGATCCGGGCGATGGACCCCACCAGATCCCCGTTCTTGAGATTGATGATGCGCACTCCCTGGGTGTTGCGTCCCTGGCTGGAGACATCGTCCAGGTTGATGCGGATCATGGTGCCCTGACGGGTGATGACCATGAGCTGTTCGCCGGGCAAGACGTCCCGAATACCCATCAGGGGGCCGTTGCGCTCGGTGCACTTGATGGTGATCAGGCCCTTGCCGCCGCGGTTCTGGGGCCGGTACTCGTTCACCGGGGTGCGCTTGCCGTACCCGTTGGCGGTGATCGAGAGCAGGGCGCTGGTGTCCTCCTCGGGGTTCACAACCACCATGCCCACGACCTCCTCCCCTTCGCCCAGGGCGATGCCGCGCACCCCGCGCGCGGTCCGGCCCATGCTGCGCACCTGTTCCTCCGGGAAGCGGATGGCCATGCCGTTGCTGGCGGCCATGATGATGTGTCCGTTGCCGTCGGTCTCGCGTACCGACACCAGGTGCTCCCCCTCGACCAGGGTGATGGCGCGGATGCCCGCCTGGCGCGGCCGCGAAAAATCCTTCAGGGGCGTGCGCTTGACGACGCCCTTGTTGGTGGCGAAGGCCAGGAAGCGTCCCTCGCTGAATTCCTTGACCGGCACCACGGCGTGGATCTTGTCGCCCGGCTGGATCTGGATGAGGTTGACCAGGGGCTTGCCCTTGGAGGTCCGGCCGGCCTTGGGAATACGGTGGACCTTCAGCCAGTAGAGCTGCCCGCCCTCGGTCAGCACCAGCAGGTAGGAATGGGTGGAGGCGATGAAGAGATTGTCGACGAAATCCTCGTCTTTGGTCCCCATGGCCGTGATGCCCTTGCCGCCGCGACCCTGGGCGCGGTAGGTGTCCAGGGGGATGCGCTTGGCGTACCCCTGGTTGCTGAGGGTCACCACCATGGGCTCGTCGGCGATCAGGTCCTCCAGGTCGATCTCGCCTTCGTCCTCGACGATGGTGGTGCGGCGCGGGTCCGCGTAGGCCTCGCGCATGGCGCGGATCTCGTCGCGGATGATGTCCAGCACCAGGTTGCGGTCCGCCAGGATGGCCTTCAGCTCGGCGATGCGCTTGACCAGGGCCTGGTATTCATCCTCGATCTTCTGGCGCTCCAGTCCGGTCAGGCGGGCCAACCTCATATCCAGGATGGCCTGGGCCTGGACCTCGGACAGGCCGAAGCGCTCCATGAGCGCGGCGCGGGCCACGTCGGTGGACTCGCTGCTTTTGATGAGTTCGACGATGGCGTCGATGTTGTCCAGGGCGATGCGATAGCCCTCGAGGATGTGGGCGCGTTCCTCGGCCTTGCGCAGCTCGTAGCGCGTCCGGCGGACCACCACTTCCTCGCGGAAGGCCAGGAACTCCTGCATGGTCTGCACGAGGTTCATGACCCGGGGCTGGTTGTTCACCAGCGCGAGGTTGATCACGCCGAAGGTGGTCTGCATCAGCGTGTGGGCGAAGAGCTTGTTCAGCACCACCTGCGGGAAGGCGTCCTTCTTGAGCATGATCACGATGCGCATGCCCTCGCGGTCGCTCTCGTCGCGCAGGTCGCTGATGCCCTCGATCACGCCGCCGCGCACCAGCCCGGCGATCTTCTCGATGAGGGAGGACTTGTTCACCTGGTAGGGGATCTCGCTGACGATGATGCGGCTGCGCCCGTTGTCCAGCAGTTCGATGTCGGTACGGGCGCGCACCACCACGCGGCCGCGGCCGGTGGTGACGTAGTCGTAGATGCCCTTGCGGCCGTGGATCACGCCGCCGGTGGGAAAGTCCGGTCCCTCCACGAACTCCAGGATCTCGTGCGGCTCCATGTCCGGCCTGTCCAGGACCGCCAGCAGGCCGTCGCAGATCTCGCCCAGGTTGTGGGGCGGGATCTTGGTGGCCATGCCCACCGCGATGCCGTCGGCGCCGTTGACCAGCAGGTTGGGCACGCGGGCGGGCATGACCGAGGGCATCATGCGCGAGCCGTCGTAGTTGGGCACGAAGTCGACGGTTTCCTTGTCCAGGTCCGCCATCAGTTCGGTGGCGAATTTGGTCAGGCGCGCCTCGGTGTACCTTTCGGCCGCCGCGCTGTCCCCGTCCACCGATCCGAAGTTGCCCTGCCCGTCGACCAGCGGGTAGCGCAGGCTGAAGTCCTGCGCCATGCGCACCAGCGTGTCGTACACCGCGGTGGTGCCGTGCGGGTGGTAGTTGCCCGTGGTGTCGCCGGTGATCTTGGCGGACTTGCGGTAGGGCCGGCCCGGCTGCAGGTTCAGGTCGTTCATGGCCATGAGCACGCGCCGGTGCACCGGCTTCAGCCCGTCGCGCACGTCGGGCAGCGCTCGGCTGATGATCACGCTCATGGAGTATTCGATGTAGGAGGTGCGCATCTTGTCGGCGATGCCCACGTCCAGGATCGTCTCGCCCGTGCTGGGCTGCGGGGTTCCGTCGGGGACGATATCGTCCCGGTCCCTCGGATGGTCGTTGCGTGTTTCGTCCGCCATGAATCGCCTCGGTTGAGTTGGTTCAGATGTCCAGGTTCGCCAGGTCGATCTGGGCCGCGTTCTCCTCGATGAAGCGGCGCCGGGGCTCGACCTCGTCACCCATCAGGGTGGTGAAGATGTGGTCCGCCTCGGCGGCGTCGTCGATGGACACCCGGGTCATGGTGCGGGAATCGGGGTTCATGGTCGTTTCCCACAGCTGCTCGGGGTTCATCTCGCCCAGGCCCTTGTATCGCTGCACGTAGACGTTCTTCTCGCCCATCTCCGCCAGCAGCCGGTCCTTCTCCTCGTCCGAGTGGGCGTACACCTCGACCTTGCCCTTCTTCAGCCGGTACAGCGGGGGCTCGGCGATGTACATGTGCCCGTTCTCGATGATCTCCCGGAAGTGCCGGAAGAAGAGCGTCAGGATCAGCGTGCGGATGTGGCTGCCGTCCACGTCGGCGTCGGTCATGATGATGACCTTGTGGTAGCGCAGCTTGGAGATGTCGAAGATCCCCGCGCCCACGCCGGTGCCCAGGGCGGTGATGATGGTCTTGATCTCCTCGTTGCCCAGCATCTTGTCCAGGCGGGCCTTCTCCACGTTCAGGATCTTGCCCTTCAGCGGCAGGATGGCCTGGAAGCGGCGGTCGCGGCCCTGCTTGGCCGAGCCGCCGGCGCTGTCGCCCTCCACCAGGTAGATCTCGCATTCGGAGGGATCGCGGCTGGAGCAGTCGGCCAGCTTGCCCGGCAGGGCCGCCGAATCGAGGGCCGACTTGCGCCGGGTCAGGTCGCGCGCCCTACGCGCCGCCTCGCGGCCCTGGGCCGCGGCGATGCACTTGCCGACGATCTTCTTGGCCTCGCGCGGGTGCTCGTCCAGGTACTGCGCCAGGTGGGAATTGACCAGGGCCTCGACCTGTCCCTTGACCTCGGTGTTGCCCAGCTTGGTCTTGGTCTGACCCTCGAACTGGGGATCGGGGATCCGCACCGCGATGATGGCCGTCAGGCCTTCGCGCACGTCGTCGCCCGTCAGGCCCTTCATGTCCTTCTTCATCAGGCCCGAACTGTTGGCGTACGCGTTCAGGGTGCGGGTCAGGCCGGCGCGGAACCCGGACAGGTGGCTGCCGCCCTCGGTGGTGTTGATGTTGTTGGCGAAGGTGAACAGCGCCTCGCTGTACCCGTCGTTGTAGTCCATGGCGATCTCCACCTGGATCCCGTCCTTCTCGCCCGTGAAGTAGATGGGCTCGGGACAGATCACCTGGCGGCTCTCGTTCAGCCAGCGGACATACTCGACGATGCCCCCTTCGAAATGGAAACTCTCCTCGCGGATCTCCTCGGCGCGCTCGTCGCGGATGGTCACGCGCACGCCCTTGTTCAGGAAGGCCAGCTCCCGCAGGCGGCCGCGCAGGGTCTCGTAGGCGTACACCGTCTCGGGGAAGATCTCGCGGTCCGGCTTGAAGGTGATGGTGGTGCCGGTTTCGCCCGGCGGACAGGACCCGACCTCGCGCATCTCGCCGGTCTTGTTGCCGCGCGCGAACTCCATGGTGTAGCAGCGGCCGCCCCGCCGCACGTCGGCCCGCAGCCATTCCGAAAGGGCGTTGACGCAGCTGACGCCCACCCCGTGCAGTCCGCCGGAAACCTTGTAGCTGCCGTGGTCGAACTTGCCGCCGGCGTGCAGGCTGGTCAGGACGACCTCGAGGGCGGGCTTCCCTTCGGTCTTGTGCATGTCCACAGGGATGCCGCGGCCGTTGTCGGTGACGCTGATGATGTCGTCCTTGCCGATGACCACGACGATCTCGTCGCAGTAGCCGGCCATGGCCTCGTCGATGGAGTTGTCCACGACCTCGTAGACGAGGTGGTGCAAGCCGCGCACGCCGGTGTCGCCGATGTACATGGCCGGCCGCTTGCGCACCGCCTCCAGGCCCTTGAGCACCTGGATGCCCTGGGCCGTGTACTCTCCGCCTGCGGCTCCGGCCGCCTGTTGTTCCTGCCTGGCTTCTTCGGTCATGGGATAGCCGTTTCCTTTGTCCGCTTCGGGTGTCGAATCAGCGTCGCCGGTTCTTCCGGGCGCGGGGCCGCTCCGTCCATCGCAATTCCCGGACCGGCCGTTCGGGCCGCCGCTCGTTGAGGGCGGCCAGGATGCGGTCGGCCAGCATGTTGACCTCCTGCCGCCACGCGCCGTGGTCCGCGGTCAGGATCACCGCGTCGTCCTCGATGTCCAGCGCCTGCACATGCGCGGCGATGTCCGGGCCGACGACGTCCTCCCAGTGCGCGAGGATCCTGCGGGAAGCGACCTTCTCTTCCAGGCCCAGGCTGCGCAGGGCTTCGCCCACGGCCCCGGCGATGGGCCGGAGTCCGCCCGGATGTCTGCGCTCGGATCCGGAAGAGGTCATGGCGTCCCGTCTGGAATGTCGGCTACGCGGAACCGAGTTCACCGCCCCGCATGAACCACCTGCGCATATCGTCCGGCTCCCACCCGGCCACGTCCTCGGGACGCGCCGTGGCGATGAATACCTGGTGCAACCGGGCAGCCATTTCCTGCAGCCGCCTGGCGCGCTCGCGATCCAGTTCACTGAAGATGTCATCGAAGAAGATGACCGGCCGGACCTTCTGCTTGGCGAACAGGACATCGCTGCGGGCGAGGGTCATGGCGATGGCCGCCGACCGCGTCTCGCCCTGGGAACCGAACTGGCGCAGATCCACCCCGTCGAGACGGATTTCCAGGTCGTCGAACTGGGGTCCGGTCAGGGGTCTCCCGCGCCGGATTTCCTGCTCCATAATATAATCCAATTCCCCTGCGATTTCCTGTTCTAATTGGGCATTTCCGGTATTGTCTTCCCGGTTGGCCGTCAAGGTTCCGGCGGCGCTTTCCAGGCGCGGGCGATAAACCAGGGACAGCTCCAATTCCTTTTCCAGCAACATGTTGTGATTGGCTTGGACGAATTCGTTCAGCAGGCG
>JALUJS010000697.1:14166-17941 GCA_027056825.1 Candidatus Krumholzibacteriia bacterium
CCCGCAACAGGGCGGCCTTCTGCTTCAGGGCTCGCTGCAGCGCCGACAGGTCACGCAGGTAGACCGGGTCGATTTCCGACCGGCCGAGGTCCAGGTACTGGCGCCGGTGACGGGGTCCGCCGCGCACGAGTTGGGTGGTTTCGGGATTGAAGAACACCGTGGCCAACCGGCCCACCAGGTCGCTTCGCCGTGCCACCTGTTCGCCGTCGATGCGCAGGCGCCGCTCCCCATCCCGGTTAAGGCCGTATTCACAGGTGAAGGTTTCCCCGTCGTTGCGCCCTACCTCCAGGCGCACGTGCAGCACATCGCCGTCGAAGGCGATGAGATCCTCGTTGCGGCAACCGCGGTGGGAGCGTCCGAGGGCGAAGTAGTTGAGGGCTTCCAGCAGGTTGGTCTTGCCCTCGCCGTTCCGCCCCAGGATCAGGTTCACCCGGGGTGAGAACTCGAGGGAGGCCGGCTGGAGGTTGCGGAAACCCGACAGGGTGACCGACCGGATGTGCAAATCAATCTCCGGCCAGGCGCAGGGGCATCAGGAGGCAAAGGACGCCGGTGTCCTCGCCGCTTTCATCCACGGGCTTGATGAGGGCCGCGCTCTGGGCGTCCCGCAGCGAGAGCATGACCGTCTCGGTGCGGATGTTCTTGAGGATGTCCAGGAGGTACGTGTAGTTGAACCCTATCTCCATGGCCTCGCCGTCGTACGCGATTTCCAGTTCGTCTTCGGATTGGCTGCCGTCGGTGCCGCGCGCGGAAAGTTCCATGCGTCCGGACTCGATGCCCAGCCGGATCTGGCTGCTCATGCGGTCGGCGGTGATCGATACGCGCCGGACGGCCTGGATCAGGGCGCCCTTGTCCACGGTCAGGTCCTTGTCGTTGTCCGAGGGAATGACCGCGTGGTAATCGGGGAACGGACCGTCGATGATCTGGACGTGCAGGATGGTGCTTCCGCTGCGGAAGGAAAGCTGGTTGTCGCTGATGAACATCGTGACCGGGCGCGTCCCCTCCTCGCTGTCCTCCATGCCGCCGACGATGCGGGGCAGGTGCCGCAGCCCGGTGGTCCGCACCACGAGATCCTTGTCCCCGGAAACATCCCAGTCCATGGCGCGGCGGCTCAGGGCCAACCGGTGGGCGTCGGTGGCCACCAGGCTCAGTGCGTCGGCGCGGATCTCCCAGAGAATACCCATCAGGGCCGGTCGCGTCTCGTCCCGGGACACGGCGTAGCTGGTGTCGTTGATCATCTCCACCAGCAGGCGGCCATCCACCTCGACCCCGTTCTTTTCGGTCAGGGGTTTGAGGGCAGGATATTCGTCGGCCTTCATCGTCTTCTCGGTCAGACGGGTCTTCCCGCCCACGACCTGGAGGTCCTGACCCTTGGTCGAGATCGTCACCTTGCCCGGACGCAGGCTCCGCACGAAAGGCACCAGCTTGCCGGCAGGCACGGCAACCTTGCCGGGAGTCTTCACGGCCAGTTGATCCGTGGAGGTGATGATGGAATTCTCGAGGTTCGTGGCCGACAGGGTCAGCTTGCCGTCCTCGACCTCCATCAGCACGCTGGTCAGAATGGGCATGGGCGTCTTGGTGGGAACCACGTTCACCACCAGGTCCAGGGCCTTCTGCAGTTCTTCCTGCTGGATCTCGAATTTCACGATCAGGTCCTCCGCTTGAGGGTGTCAACGGGCTGTGCCGCGAGGAAAGCCATGATAGGAGATCGGCGTGCGCCAGGCAAGCGTCTCGTGCCTTCCTTTCTTCCCTTTGATTGAAATGAACAACCCGTAAGAGCAGAAGGGGGTGGGGATGGTTGGGATAACCCCCGTAAAGCCTTGCGGACACCTTTCATTTCCGGTTTGCAGGCCTTTCTGCGTGGGGACAACGTCCGGACAAGATCACGACTTGTTCCCTGTTTTCCCCCGGCTTGAAAAAGACCTCCGGTCCAACACGCCGCGGCGCCCTGGTTGTCCCCGGTTATCCCCGAAGTTATCCCAGGGAAAAACGGATCCCTGATCAGTTGCGGCGTTCCCTGAGGCGGTCCTGCAGATCCCGTACCGTTCCGCGAAAACGCGGATCGGACGCCATGTCCTTCTGGATCTTCTGGCAGGCGTGGGCCACGGTGGAGTGGTCGCGGCCGCCGAAAGCGCGGCCGATTTGATTGAGGGAGGCACCGATCATCTCGCGGGCGAGGTACATCGCAGTCTGACGGGCCCGGGCCAGGTCCTGGGTGCGTCGTTTGGACTTCAATTGATCGACCGACAGGTCGTGAGCATCGGCTACGACCTGCATGACATCGGCGATCTTGAGCGGTCCGGTGGAATTCCCCTGGAAGAAGGAGGAGAGAACCTCGGAGGCCATCTCCAGGGAAATATCCCGCCCGGTCAGACTTGCGAAAGCCAGCAGACGAATCAGTGCCCCCTCAAGGCGGCGAATATTGTCGGTGATGTTCTCGGCGATGAAGGTGATGACATCATCGGGAATGTAGATCTGGTTGACTTCCACCTTGCGCCGCAGGATGGCCATGCGGGTCTCCAGGTTCGGCGCCTGGATGTCGGTGATCAGCCCCCACTCGAAACGGGAGCGCAACCGCTCCTCCAGGGTCGTGATCTCCTTGGGTGAACGGTCGGAAGTCAGGACGATCTGCTTCTTCAGGTCATAAAGGGCGTTGAAGGTGTGGAAGAATTCCTCCTGGGTGGACTCCTTGCCGGCCAGGAAGGCCACGTCGTCCACCAGCAGCACATCCATGCCGCGGTACTTCAGTTTGAACTCCGGCGTGCGATTGTCGCGGATGGACCCGATCAGCTCGTTCATGAACGTCTCGGCCGTGATGTAGCAGATTTTTTTCTGGGGCCAGTTGGCGGCGATGGCGTTGCCGATGGCGTGCATCAGATGGGTCTTGCCCAGGCCCACGCCCCCGTGGATGAACAAGGGGTTGAACCGATCGCCCGGATTGCGGGCGATGGCCGTGGCCGCGGCGAAGGCCAGGTCGGTTCCCGAACCCACGACGAAATTGTCGAAGGTATAATCGGGGTTCAGGTTGAAGGACTGGCTGACGCGGGCGGCCGGCGCGGTGCGAACCTGCGGCGCCTCGGAAACCGCATCCTCCACGGCGCCCTCGGGGCCCGCGGCGGCTTCGAAAGGAAACTCGCCCAGGAAATCGGCGCCCGAAGTTGCGGAATTCTCGGACACCGCCAGACTGAAATCCACCGGGCGGCCAAAATGGGCCGTCCCGGCTTCCTTGAGGATCCCCAAATGATGCTCGCTGAACCAATCGAGAAAGAAACGGTTTGGGCAGGTGATGGTCAGGGTGTCGGCGGAAGCCTGGTGGGCCTCCGTCGCGGGAATCAATGGCAGGAACCAGGTATTGAAGGTCTGCTGGGCGACCTTCTGCCGCACCAGATCCAGGATCTCGGGCCAGTGGGAATCAAGATTATTGACGGGATCCATGGATTGACGATCTGTCACGGACACACATTCTCCTCCAAGTTATCCACAACCCAGCCAAAGCAAAAGATATTGCAGGAAAATAAGTTACAAAATAAAAACCAAGAACAAAATAAGTTATCCACAAATATGTAATAATGTGGATAACCTGTCAGCAATCTCTCTGTAGTTATCACCACCCGTGCGGAAACTATCATTCCCCCATCGGCCGGGCAAGGCTTTTTTCCCGGCCCGGGTCCCGGGGACGAGGGCGGTGGGGGCAACCATTTGATTTCATTCAAAGTATGTAAAACAAGGAATTTTTCGGCCACCCCGGCCCCCCGCCCTCCCGGAAAACCCGCCCGTG
>JALUJS010000698.1 GCA_027056825.1 Candidatus Krumholzibacteriia bacterium
CAGTCCGAAGGCGGCCGTTGACGCCAAAACCGTTTTTGTTGTAGCTTCCGACTATAATAAACAAGGGGATAGGTCATCCATCCCCGACACAAAAAGGAGCCTCTGATCTAATCCTGGACGAAGCAGG
The DNA here is from genome assembly GCA_027056825.1 of Candidatus Krumholzibacteriia bacterium. Classification (GTDB taxonomy): domain Bacteria; phylum Krumholzibacteriota; class Krumholzibacteriia; order LZORAL124-64-63; family LZORAL124-64-63; genus JAHJTW01. The sequence goes on from JALUJS010000698.1 coordinate 128, forward strand.
CTGTACTCCTCTGGTTCGAGTACAAGGCGAAGTTCGCAGCCAATAGCAGGCTATTGGCAAGAACTTCAACGCAGTAATCGGGCCAGAGGGGGACAAGATGCGAGTTCATGGATTAGATCAGAGGCTCCAAAACACCGATCCACCAATGGAAACTGCAGGAGGAACGATCATGCCCAGCGGGGTTGTAAAGTGGTTCAATAACGCAAAGGGGTACGGTTTCGTCACGCCCGACGATGGGGACGAGGACGTTTTCGTCCATTTCTCGGCCATCGAGATGGAAGGCTACAAGACCCTCAAGGAGGGCCAGGCCGTGGAATTCGATATCGAGAAGGGCCCGAAAGGGCTGCATGCCCAGAATCTGCGCCATGCCGGGAGCACCGACAGCGGCGACTGACCGTCCAGCCAGACCAGACCGGAAACCGGGAAAGCCTGTCCTTGCGACAGGCTTTCCCTTTTCCGGGCCCGCCGTTACATATAGGCGATCATCGCCTCGCCGAAACCGGAACAGCTCACCAGGGTGGCCCCTTCCATCAGCCGTTCGAAATCATAGGTGACGGTCTTGGCCTGGATGGCCCCCTCCATGCCCTTGATGATGAGATCGGCCGCCTCGGTCCAGCCCATGTGGCGCAGCATCATCTCGGCGGAGAGGATCAGCGAGCCGGGGTTGACCTTGTCCTGCCCGGCATATTTGGGGGCGGTGCCATGGGTGGCCTCGAACATGGCCACGGTGTCGGAGAGATTGGCCCCCGGCGCGATGCCGATGCCCCCCACCTGGGCCGCCAGGGCGTCGGAGATGTAGTCGCCGTTGAGATTGAGGGTGGCGATCACGTCGTACTCCTTCGGCCGCAGCAGGATCTGCTGCAGGAAGGCGTCTGCGATCACGTCCTTGATGACGATCTCCCGGCCGGTCCTGGGATTCCTGAAGGTGCACCAGGGACCGCCGTCCAGCTCCACCGCGCCGAACTCCTCCTTCGCCAGCTCGTAGCCCCACTCCTTGAAAGCCCCTTCGGTGAACTTCATGATGTTGCCCTTGTGCACCAGCGTCACCGAGTCGCGGTCGTTGTCGGTGGCGTACTGGATCGCCTTGCGTACCAGCCGTTTGGTGCCCTCGCTGGAGACCGGCTTGATGCCGATGCCCGAGGTCTCCGGAAAGCGGATCTTGGTCACCCCCATCTCGTTCTGCAGGAAGTCGATCACCTTTTTCGCCTCGTCGGAGCCTGCCGGCCACTCGATGCCGGCATAGATGTCCTCGGAGTTCTCGCGGAAGATCACCATGTCGGTGTATTCGGGATGGCACAGGGGGCTGGGGGTGCCGGAGAAGTAGCGCACCGGCCGCAGGCAGACGTAGAGATCCAGCACCTGCCGCAGGGTGACGTTGAGAGAGCGGATGCCGCCCCCTACCGGGGTGGTCAGTGGTCCCTTGATGGAGACCAGGTAACGCCGCACCGCATCCAGGGTCTCCTCCGGCAGCCACCGGTCCGGGCCATATACCCGGGTGGCCTTCTCGCCGGCGTAGATCTCCATCCAGGCGATGCGGCGCCCGTCGCCGTAGGCCCGTGCCACCGCGGCGTCCACCACCCGGCGCATGGTGGGCGTGATGTCGATACCGATGCCGTCGCCCTCGATGAAGGGGATGATGGGCCGGTCCGGCACGGCGAGACGGCCGTCCGTC
>JALUJS010000699.1 GCA_027056825.1 Candidatus Krumholzibacteriia bacterium
GCACCGGGTACGCCTCCCTCGCAAATCCTTGCGAGCCCCTTTCCTGTCGCGCTGTTTCCTCATCCTCGCTACGCTCCTTCATGAATAATTCGGGCTAAATCCATGGGGCATGCGGCCGATCATCTGCGGGAGACCCGACGGGGCGTCGCCGGCGTTCCGCGGATCCCCCTGAAACCTATGCCCGGGGATGGTATCGGTACAACATGTTCCTGGAAACCCTGAAGACCCTCGTTCTGGCCGGGCGGCAGGCCCTGCAGGATTCCCTCGGCCTGCAGGTGATGGGCGCGGCCGTCTCCCAGCTCCACCACGGGCGTTTGAGCTTTCCCGCGGTGGCGGAGATCAAGGTGCGCAACGGCACCCTGCAGGCCGTCTACCTGGGCTGCGACCCGGCTTTGACCGAAACCCTGACCGCCGCCAGCGACGCCGGCAGGCCGCGGCCCGGAGTCGAGTCCCTGGGCAAGTCCTTCGTGGATAACCTCGTGCGGGAAATGGCCGGCCGCAATCCCCGGGGCAGCATCGAACGGATCCGCAGCGGCAAGGCGAGCATCACCGCCCGCGGGGTGCGTTCCTACGGTGTGCGGCTGGCCACCGACCGGGGCCAGCTCTTCATGCTGGCGGAAATCCCCTCGAAGGTGGAGCTGGAGCAGGCCAAGGGGAGCGAGTACCTGCAGGGCATGGTCGAGACCTACCTGCCGCGGGACTGGATGCAGCGCGATGTCCTGGAAAACAAGGGTCTGGTGCACAGCCTGCGCAATCTGCTGCTGAAGATCGAGGCGGACTACCACGTGGAGATCCCGGTGGGCGAAGGGGAGGCCCTGGTGCACTCGGGGATCGCTCTCGAGGAGAGGGTCCTGGAGGGACGGCCGGTGCTCAAGCTGGCCCTGTCGGTGACCGACGCGGCGCACAGCCTGCGGCCGGGAACCGTCGTCCACGCGGCCGTGGGGCTGGAGGACCGTTCCCTGGAGTGCGACCTGGAATACCTCGGCCCGGCCACCCATCCGGTGGCCTGCGGCATTTCCCTGGACTGCGCCCTGTTCGCCGCCCCGGAGCGCTTCGACCTGGTGCAGCGCCGCCGAGCCTTCCGCATTCCCATCCCCGACGGGGTCCAGGTCGAGATGCTGGTGCTGGACGATGAAACCCCGGCCTACTGCGCCTTCCTGGAAGCCCCACCGGAGCGGATCGAACGCTTCACCCTGACGGACCTGAGCTTCTCCGGGGCGCGCCTGGGCCGCGCCAGCGAGAGCGCGCCGGAGATGATCAGCGAGGGACGGCGGGCCGTCTGCCGCATGATCTTCCCCGACGAGTTCGAACCGCTGGATCTGCTGGTGATCGTGCGCCGCTGCAGCAAGCGCCTGGCCAACCGCAACGAGTGGCAGCTGGACGTGGGCGTCGAGTTCCTGGTTTCCCCGGACCTGGACCGCCGGTCCCTGGAGTTCGTGCGTCAGTACGTCCTGGCCGAGCAGCGCGCAAAACTTGCCCGCCGCGTGGCGGTGCGCCGCCCGTCCCGGGTCCCGGTGGCCTGACCCGGCGGTTTTCCCGCGCCTGACCATCCCGCGTCCTCCCGTATCCTCCCGGGCGATCCCTCGCCCGCGTTGACGGACCACGGCGCGACCGTTACCCTGTTAACCCGGATTATTCATGAAGGAGCTACTGCGGATGGTTAACAGCGCGACAGGAAAAGCGTTCTCGGATTTGCTCGGTCAACGTACCGCACCGGGTACGCTTCCCTCGCAGATCCTTGCGAGCCCCTTTCCTGTCACGCTGTTTCCTCATCCTCGCTACGCTCCTTCATGAATAATCCGGGTTAACCATCCGCAGTTGCTCCTTTAGGAACAATTCGGGTCAAGACCCCGACCGTTTTCACCGCGGCCACCCTGGAGACGGGTCCTCATGATCGACCTGCAACGCCTCAACGACCATTCGCGGGAGTTCGCCGTGCGCCTGTTCAAGGCCTACCCGGAGTGGATCCGGTATGCGCGCTTCGACCCCTACGAGGACTTCGAGCCGGAAGCCCTGCTGGTGGAGGTGCCCCGCGAGGTGGACGGGGCCCGACACGGGCTGTTCATCACCACCAGCGAGTGGGAGATCTCCGTCGGCTACGGCGAGAGCTTCCACACCCGTTTCGGCGTCGAGGGCGAGGCTCCCGGCGGGAAGGACGGCGACTTCTACGCGGACGCGCTGAGGTTCATCGCCGATTTCGTGGAGGAGAGGGTGGTCGTGGCCACCGCCAGCGAGGATACCGAATGGCTCGGCGCCTGGCTGATCGACCTGCGCGAACAGGACCTGGGCGACTTGGAGGTCGCTCCCGGCGAAGCCGTGAAGGTCCGCTCCTGGCGCGGCACCCATGACTGCGAAATCCGGGGATGAGCATGCCGCCGTACGAACGGGCCGTGATCATCGTCAACCCCGTCTCGGGCCAGGCGCGGGGCCTGCGCCTGGCGCAGAATCTGCGCTCGGCCCTCGAGGAGCGCGGGGTGTTCTGCGCCCTGCGGGTGACCGGGGGCCAGGGTGACGCTGAGAGCTGGTCCGCCCAGGCGAGATCCGAGGGCTTCGACCTGATCGTGGCCGTCGGCGGGGACGGCACGGTGGCCGAGGTCGTCAGCGGGCAGGCGCGCAGCGGTGACATGGTTCCGGTGGCCGTGGTGCCGGTGGGAACGGCCAACGTGGTGGCCCTGGCCCTGGCGCTGCCCTTCTTCGCGGGCATGGCCCTGGAGACCATCTGCGAAGGCCGCTGCCTGGATTTCGACGTGGGGTACCTGCCCGAGCACGACCGCCACTTCTTCCTCATGTCCGCCATCGGGTATCCGGCCAAGGTGATCAAGGATTCCCCGCGCCGCCTGAAGAACCTGTTCGGCATCTTCACCTACATCGCCGCCGGTGTGCGCAACGCCCTGAACCTCGACGAGGTGCGCATCTTCATCGAGGACGAGACCGGGCGGGTGCGGGAGATGGAGGGCAACACCATCCTGCTGTCGAACATCGGCAAGATCGGCGATCTGAACCTCAAGGTCACTCCCGACACCAGCGCCCATGACGGCCGTTTCGACGTCACGGTGATCTCCAGCCGCTCGTTGTGGGACCTGGTCGTGGTGCTGTTCCGCATGCTGACCTGGCGCTACCGGCCCACACCGCGCCTGCACCACTTCCAGGCCGAAAGGGTGGTGATCGCCACCGACCCGGCCGTCGGCGTGCAGATCGATGGCGAGGAGTTGGGGAGCACGCCGCTGGCCGCGCGCGTCAAGCCGTCCGCGGTGCGCATGGTGGTGGGATCCCGTTACCGCCCCGAGGCCGCTGACGACGGGCTGCGCTGGGAGTTCAAGCTGCCCCGGTCCTGGCTGAAGCACCCGCGCCGCACCGTCTGACCCCCGCGGGGGACGACTTGCGCGGAAGCGGAGATTGCGGTATGCTCATGATGCGAGCCGGACCTGAAATGGCCAACCGCATTGATCATGGCATTTTTCGGACAAAGGCACCATATTCCCGGCCGGACTCGCGATTCGGGGGGCTCTCACCGCTCCCCGTTTTTCTGCCTTTGACCCTCGTGCAGACGGATTGAAGAGACTACCGATGGAAATCCGCAACGTGGCCATCATCGCCCATGTCGATCATGGCAAGACCACCCTCGTGGACCAGATCCTCAAGCAATGCCACGTGTTCCGCGAGGGGCAGCAGGTGCAGGAGCGCGTGCTGGACTCCGGCGACCTCGAGCGCGAGCGCGGCATTACCATCACCTCCAAGAACTTCGCCGTGACCTACGGCGACGTGCGCATCAACCTCATCGACACCCCGGGCCACGCGGATTTCGGCGGCGAGGTCGAGCGGGTGCTGAAGATGGCCGACGGGGTCCTGCTGCTGGTGGACGCCTTCGAGGGCCCCATGCCCCAGACCCGCTTCGTGCTGCAGAAAGCCATGCACCTGGACCTCAAACCGGTGGTGGTCATCAACAAGGTGGACCGGCCGGGCGCGCGGCCCCACGAGGTGCTGGACGAGGTGTTCAGCCTCTTCGTGGACCTGGATGCCAGCGACGAGCAGCTCGATTTCCGGGGGGTGTACGCCTCGGGCCGCGACGGCTGGGCGGTGGACGAGCTGGAGGACGAACGCCGCGATCTCAAACCCCTGCTCGACATGATCGTCAGGCACGTGCCGGCCCCGGTGGCGCAGGAGGGCCCCCTGCAGATGCTCGTGGCGGCCATGGATCACAGCGACTACGTGGGCCGCATCGGCATCGGGCGGATCGTGCGGGGGACCATGACCGCCAGGAGCCCGGTGACGCTGATTAAGCGGGACGGTTCGCGGAACCGCGCCCAGGTCAAGCAGCTCTACGTGTTCGACAACCTGGGCAGGCGCGAGGTCGAACGGGTCGAGTGCGGGGATATCTGCGCGGTGGTGGGCCTGGAGGGCGTGGACATCGGCGATACCCTCTGCGATCCGGAGGCGCCCGAACCCTTGCCCATCATCGCGGTGGACGACCCCACCCTGAGCCTGTTCTTCATGCCCAACGACTCGCCCGGTTACGGGCAGGAAGGCAAGTACGTTACCAGCCGCCAGGTACGCGAGCGGCTGCTGCGCGAGGCGGAACGGGACGTGGCCCTGCGGGTCGAGGATACCGCCTCGGCCGACAAGTTCAAGGTCAGCGGGCGGGGGATCCTGCACCTTTCCATCCTCATGGAGAGGATGCGGCGCGAGGGTTACGAGTTCATGGTCGGCCAGCCCCAGGTCATCTACAAGGAGATCGACGGGCGCAAGGCCGAGCCGGTGGAGATCCTCACCGTGGACGTGCCTGCCGACCTGGCCGGCACCGTCATCGAGTTCGCCGCCACCCGCAAGGGGGAGATGCTGAAGATGGACCAGAAGGACGGCCGCGCATACCTGGAGTTCAGCATCCCCAGCCGCGGTCTCATCGGCTTCCGCAGCCGCATGCTGCGGGCCACCGCCGGCGAGATCGTCATGCACCACCGCTTCCTGCAGTACGAGTACTTCAAGGGGGCCATCCCCGGCCGCACCACCGGCAGCATCGTCAGCATGGGCGATGGCAAGGCGGTGGCCTTCGCCCTGGATGCGTTGCAGGACCGCGGCACGTTCTTCGTGGAACCGGGGGAGAACCTCTACACCGGCCAGGTCATCGGCGAGTACACGCGGGACGAGGACCTGGTGGTCAACGCCCAGAAGGCCAAACAGCTGACCAACATGCGGGCGGCCGGCAGCGACCGGAAGATGAAGATCGCCCCGGCGCTGAAGATGAGCCTGGAGGAGGCCCTCGAGTACCTGCGGCCCGACGAGTACGTCGAGTGCACGCCGCAGTCCATCCGCATCCGCAAGGCCATCCTGGACGAGAACGAGCGCAGGAAGGCCGCCAAGCGCCAGCGCCTGTCCGAATCCGGGGACTGACGGTGCGCGTCGAACTGAAGGTTCCGGCCTGGGCGGAGTTCCTGCTGAGCGACCTGACGGACTGGAACCGGGCGCCGGTCCCGGTCGCCGAGGTGGCGCCCTTTGACCTGCCCGACGACGTCTATTTCGAGTACACCTGGCAGGACGCGTCCGGCCGCAAGCGGCCCGACCCCGCCAACACGAACCCGCGCCGGAATCCCTGGTGGCCCCACGCCTGCAATCTCACCGGCCCGGACTATCGTCCGGAACCCTGGTCCGTGCGGGCCGACGGCCCGCCCCGGGGCCGCACCCTGCGCCTGATGGTGGAGTCGGGGATCCTGGGCGAGTCGCGGCCCCTGCTGGTGTACACGCCGGCCGGCTGCGCGGACCGCGCCCTGCCGCTGGTGGTGTTCCAGGACGGCAAGGCCTATTACGCCTGGGGCCGGGCGCCGCGGATCCTGGACGTGATGCTGGAGGCCGGCGAGATCGGTCCCGCCCACCTGGTCTTCATTCCGCCGCGCAAGCGCACGCAAGAGTACGCCTTCAACCAGCGGTACCGGCGTTTCATCTGCGAGGAGGCCCTTCCGCTGGCCATGGGGCGGGTACGGTGCAGCGGCCGGGCCGTGGCCTGGGGCGCGAGTCTGGGCGGCCTGTTGAGCGCCGAACTGGCCTGGGAGCGGCCGGATATCTTCGGCTGCGTGGTGGCCCAGAGCGGAGCCTTCCAGTTCAGTCCGGACATGGATTTCGATCATCCCTTCGGAGGGTCGGAGGCGTTCCTGCACAAGGTGCGCGCGGCCTCCGACCTGCCTGCACTGCGCTGGCGGTTGCAGTGCGGCACCCTCGAGTGGCTGCTGGACAGCAACCGTAACCTGCACCGGGAGCTGGACGCGCGCGGGGCGGACTGCAAACTGGACCTGCGCCA
>JALUJS010000700.1 GCA_027056825.1 Candidatus Krumholzibacteriia bacterium
CCCCGACCTGCTCCAGGGCGCGGCGCGGGGCCGAGGCGTTCTGGGTGACGAAATAGCGGGCCGGAGCGGGACCGGCCGGGAGTTTGGCCGTGCCCCGGGTGTCCAGGTAGCGGAAATGCGGGCCGTCGGCCAGGTCGGGATCGGTCACGGCGTAGCCGATGACGCCGGCGCTCTCGTCCCCGGCCAGAAGGTCGAGATGGGCCTGCAGCAGGCCCGGCGGAGCCAGGATGTCGTCGTCCAGGAACAGGACCCAGCGTCCTCGGGCCTCTGCGATGCCCAGGTTGCGGGCCCGGGCCCGGCCCACATTCCGGCCGGGCCGGACCACCCCCAGGGGCGCGGGAAACTCCCGGGTCCGGCGGGCCAGGACCTCCGCCGTGGCGTCGGTGCTGCCGTCATCCACCACCACGGCTTCCCACGCGCCGTCCACCTGCTGGCGCGCCAGGGCGCCCAGGGTACGGTCCAGCAGGGCGGCCTTGTTGCAGGTCGGCATGACCACCGACAACAACAGGGGGCTATCCATGATCCACCTGCAGGGCGGGCAGGCCCACGCCCCGGGGCAGGGAATCCTCCCCCGAGACCAGGTGCCGGAAGATGCCGTCGACGTGAGCCATGTTGGCCTCGAAACCGGCCTCCCGGCGGGCAACGGCCAGGGCGGCCTCCCCCAGCCTGCGCCGCAGGTCGACATCCCCGGCCAGTTCCAGCATGGCCGCGGCCAGGGTATCCCGGTCCCGCGGTGGAACCACCAGGCCGGAGGTCCGCTGGGTGACCCATTCGGTGGCCGACGCCAGGTTCGACACGATGATGGCGCAACCGCTGGCCATGGCTTCCAGCAGGCTGACGGCGGTGGCGTCCACCGAGGGCACCGAGATGAAGACGTCGCTGGCCCGCAGGGCCACCGCGAATTCGTCGTGGGGCAGTCGCCCCACCATGCGCGTGACCGGCAGGATCCCCGCCGCGGCCGCCGCCTCCCGGAACGGTCCGGGGTCGCCTTCGTAGCCACTGAACAGGAAGCGGGCGCGGGGCTCGACGTCCATGACCGCGCGCGCGGCCGCGATGACCGTGTCGATGTTGTAGTAGGGCTGGGTGTAGCTGCGGGGGGAGAAGAAAACCACGTCCCCGGGCCCGAACCCGTGGTCGGCGCGCCACTGCTGTTCCTGGCCGGGATGAAAGCGTTCGAAGTCCACCCCCCACAACACCCGGTAGCACTTGCCCGCGGCCGCGCCGAGGCGGACGCAACCGGCCAGGATATCCACCGAATCACCCGTCACCGCGTCGCACCCGGACAGGGCCCGCCGGGCCAGCCAGCCCTTCAGCGGATTCTCGAAGGGCGTCACGTAGACGTCGTCTCCCCAGACGGTCAGCACGTTGGGATGAAAGCCGGAGAAGTGCCCCCAGTAGCCGTAGCCGGTCAGGAAGTGGGTGTTCAGCAGGTCGGGCCGCAGACCGCCCAGCAGGCGACGGACCTTGCCCAGGGAGACGAGGTAGCGCCATGGCTTGGGCCCGGCCCCGGTGGTGATGTCGTGGACCTCCACGCCGGGCACCGGCCCGGGCTGCACCGTCAGCAGGTGGCATTCGTGGCCGCGGTCGGCGAAATACCGGATCCAGCGCTCGGTGTGGATGTGGCGGCCGATGGAAAGGAAGGCCAGGCGCAAGATGTCCTCCGCAGTGGACCTTGGTTGCAGGGAACGATGGTGCCGGGAGCCGGCCTCGAACCGGCACGAAGCAACGCTTCGAGGGATTTTAAGTCCCTTGCGTCTACCAATTCCGCCATCCCGGCACCCGGGGATCCGGACCATAG
>JALUJS010000701.1 GCA_027056825.1 Candidatus Krumholzibacteriia bacterium
CCGCCTCCCTGACGGTGACCTGGCTCACCAGCGAACCCTGCCGGGGCGAGGTGGTCCTGGACGACGAAACGGGCGGGTTGCTCCGCTTCGCCGATGATGGGGGCGTGAAGAAACACGAGATCCGCGCCAACGGGCTGCGGCCGGACACGGAGTACGCCTACCACGTCGTTTGTGTCACCGCTACGGGAGACACCACCGTTTCCCACCGCTGGACCCTGCGGACGGCGCCGCTCCGGGGGCGGGGCGAGGTCGCCATCGCCTTTGCCGGGGACAGCCGCGAAGGGGTGGGCGGGGGCGAGCGTTCGGCCACGGGCATCAACGCCCGCGTGCTGACCTGGATGGCCCAGGACGCCCACCGGCGGGGAGCGCAGCTTCTGCTCTTCGCCGGCGACCTGGTCAACGGCTACACCACCGACACCGAGGAATTCGAATTGCAACTTACGGCCTGGAAGCAGGCCGTGTCCGGCTTCTGGCGCACGCATCCGGTCTATCCCGGCATGGGCAACCACGAGGCCCTGCTCAACGATTTCGACGACGGTTCGCGGTTCGGCATCGCCATGGACAAGTGGCCCTACGCCACCGCCAGCACCGAGGCCGTGTTCGCGGACATGTTCTGCAACCCGGAGAACGGCCCCGAGCCCGACGATCCCCGGCGGCCGCCCTACCGGGAGAACGTCTATTCCCTGCAGTACGGACCGGTGTTCATCATCGCCTTCAACAACAACTACTGGTGGACGAGCAACCGGAAGATTCCCGAATACGGCGGGTCGCCGGAGGGCTACATCATGGCGGACCAGTTGGCGTGGATCGAGGCCCAACTCGACCGGGCCCAGGACGACCCCACCGTCCGCTACATCCTGATGTACGCCCAGGAACCCGTGTTTCCCTGCGGCGGCCACGCCAGCGACGCCATGTGGTGGGAGGGCGACAACAACATCCGCGCCCATGTCCGCGACGCCGCGACGGGCCGGGTGAAACCCGACGGTCCGGGCATCATCGAGGTGCGCAACCGGCTGTGGGAGGCCGTGGCCGGGCACGACAAGGTCGCCGCGGTCATGGCCGCCGACGAGCACGAGTACTACCGTGTGCTCATCGACGACCGGACGCCGGTGGGTGTCTTTCCCGCCGATGACGCCGATGGCGACGGCAAGCTGGACTGCTACTCCGCCAACCCCCGTTTCCGGCATCCGACCTGGTTCATCACCGCCGGATCGGCGGGCGCCCCCTTCTACAACCGCGAGGAAACGCCTTGGGAGCCGGCCGTGTTCACCTCGCAGAACGGGTACGTCCTGCTGAGGGCGGGACAGGAGGGCATATCCCTGGAGTTCATCACCGAGACGGGCCAGGTGTTCGACCGTATCGACGATCTGATGGCGATCAAGGGCAAGTAGGGCGCCGCCGATGCGGCGCCCCCGTGGGCTCCTGCGTATCAGTTCACCGTAAAGACGGCTTGGGCGGTTCCCATGGGCATGGGCTCCTTCTCCCCCTCCGGCAACCCCATGAAGTCGGCCACCGAGGAGACCACCCTGGTCATGTACACGGTGGCGGTAACCTCGACCCTGCCCGGCGCCACCCCGGTCGGGAGCTTCCAGGTGTAACTCTCGTTGACGCCCTTCAACGGCGGCAGGCGGTAGTCTGGCCCGAAGGAGGCGGTGTTCCACTGGGCGATGGTCATACGACCCTGGGGATCAAGGTACGGCATGCGGAAGATCCGGTCCCCGGCGGGGACTGCGCCGTCCCGGGAAAGTCCCTCGAAATCCTGCAAATCCTGGATCTCGGCGATGTCCTGGTAGGCCAGGGCGCCGGGATCAGCGATGGTCCAGTCCTCACCAGCGAAGCCCTTGCGGTCAACGGCCAGATGCCAGTGGTTACCCGCGCTGTCGATGGCCTCGACATCCATCCAGACCACGCGCTCCTCGGCCGATCCGGTGGGGATCATGTGTCCGGCCTTGGTGTTCATCACGGTGGCGTCCAGGACCACCGTCCCGCCGCGGGAGACGGATTCCTCGCGGGGATACAGCAGGATTTGGACCGCGCCGGTGGTCATCTGGGGGAAGTGGACTCCCGCGAAGGTGTGTTGCCGGGCGCCAGGCACCATGTCGCCGTCTTCGACCAGGGCGCCGTCGGCCGCGGGCATGTGGCACTGCTGGCAGACGATGCCGGCCTTGCCGTACGGTCCTTCCCGCCACTCCAGGTGGGTGGCCTTGACCCACATCCCGAAGGGGTCCTGTTCGTTGTGGCAGATGCCGCAGAACTCGGCGCTTTTCAGAAAGTCGTTCACCGCGATCTCATGGTGGTCACTTTCCCGGCCGGGGCGTGTTCCCTGCTTCGTCTCCCCGGGCTCCATCACGTAATTGAAGTTGAAGGGAATTTCCCCGTCGAAGCCGGTGATGGAATGGCAGATGTCGCAGCTGACGCCTTCGTTGGCGCGCGTGCCCGCTTCGGGGTGCTGCGGCGGGATGTCGCCGGCCAGGTAGGCCAGGGGGGCGTGGCAGCCGTTGCACCCGGCCTTGATCCCCTCTACCTTGGCGAACTTTTCGGCGTGGGGGACGGCCAGTTCGAAGTACTCCTTCTCGTCCCACGCATGGGTGAAGGACTGGGCCATCAGCGAGTGATTGTACTGGGTACTCAGCAGCGTGTGGCAGTCCGCGCACACCGAAGATTCCTCGAATCTGTCATAGGGAAGAGACCCCTGGGCGGTGGATTCCCCCGCCTGGGAAACGCCGCACCACAGGAATACGGCTAAAACGGTGATCAATGTCCTCGACATTCCGGGCCCCCTTGTTTGGTCAATTCCCACAATAACAGTGGGTTTCAGCATCTTGAGAGGATTTTCCCATATTACCGAGGGATGGGCAAGGGCAGGAGGAGCCGCCGCGGTGGGAACTACGGGACCATAATCGATAGCAAAAAAAGATAAATTTGATATGATTGACCCATATTATCATCATCCCAGGCGAAAGCGGTTCTTCCCATGAATCGGAAAGTGCATCGGTTCCGGTCAGGCCACTTTCCTCAACACCTGCAGGAAGGGCGGTGACCGCATGGGCCTGCTGCTGGTAGGAAGAACGGAAGCCGGGGAAATCCGCCGGCCCCTGGCGGACGGCGCCCTGCTCGTGGGCCGGGCCGAGGAGGCGGATCTGCGGCTGGACAAGCCCCAGGTTTCGCGTCGCCACACCCAGATCACCGTGAACGGGGATGTCGTCCAGGTTCGTGACCTGGGCAGCCACAACGGCACGACCGTCAACGGGGTGAAGATCTCCGGCGTGGTCACCCTGGTGCACGGCGACCGCCTGGAGTTCGCCGACCAGGGCTTCGGTCTTGAGGACGAAGCGGGGGCCGGCTCCGCCAGCCGCCCGGTCACCATGCTGGGCCACCCCCTCAAGCCCAACGCGGAGATCAGCTGGGAAGAGGTCAACACGCAGCGGGACCGGGACAAGGATCTGCAGTCCCTGCTGTTCCGGGTCCTGGCCGAGGCCGGCGCCCTGTTGACCGTCCCGCGCGCCCCCCACGAGATGTACGGGCCCATCCTGGACCTGGTGGAGACCGCCCTGCTGAAACCGGAGCGGATCTTCGTGCTGCTCCTGGAGGAAGGAAGCTCCGAGCCGGTGGAGGCCGCGTCCCGCGTCATGGGCCACGGTGCGGACGCCCTGGTGCTCAGCAGGACCATGGTCGGCCAGGTGCTGCGGGAAAAGAAGTCCTTCCTGATGTCCGATCCCCTCGGCCATGCGTGTGCCGGCGGGATGGAGAGCATGGTCAGCCAGGGGATCCGTTCGGCCATCGCCGTGCCCCTGTTCGACAACGAGGACGTGATCGGCATCCTGTACGCGGACGACACCCGGCCGAACCGGTTGTTCACCCGGGATCAGCTTTCGGCTTTCACGCTGCTGGCCAACATCATCGCGGTGGCCCTGACCCATGCCCGCTACCACGAACTCGAGCGCGACAAGCAACGCCAGGACGCCGAGCTGGCCACGGCAACCGGCATCCTGGATCACATGCTGCCGGCGGAGCTGCCTCCCGTGGACGGCTACGAGGCCCTGGCCAGCCTCGAGTCCTGCTACGAGGTGGGAGGCGACCTGTATGACGCCTTGCTCCTGGATGACGGCCGCTACGCCTTCCTGGTGGGAGACGTGACGGGCAAGGGTGTGGGCGCGGCTCTCCTGGTCAGCCACGTGCTCTCGCTCACCCGGTTCATGCTGCGCGAGGGCTGGGAGCCGGAACCCCTGGTCACGAGGTTGAACGACGAAATCTACCGTTGCACCGATCACGTGCGCTTCACGACCCTCTTCCTGGGCTACCTGACCCCGGCGACGGGCCACGTCACCTATGTCAACGCCGGCCACAACCCTCCCCTTCACATCCGGTCCGACGGCACGACCGCCGAATGCGCGCCGACGGGCCTGCCGGTGGGCATGCTGGAGGGCATGGCCTACGGCTCGGGGGAGATCACCCTCGAAAACGGGGATATGCTGGCCATGTTCAGCGACGGCATCACCGAGACCCAGGACGAGGCCGAGGAGGATTTCGGGGAGGATCGGTTGACGCGGTTCCTGGCCCGGGAGCGAGCCGCTGACCTGGTCCGGCTGTTCTCCGCACTGCAGGAGGAATTGAGGGTCTTCCGCGGCGCCGCGCCCATCGGAGACGACATCACGTTGGTGACGATTCGCCGCCGCCAGGACTCCTGACGGAGAGTTCCGGAAAGAGAAGCATGGCCATGGTCGCAGCCATGAAGGGACCGGCATGAAGCACGACAAGAAATCCACCATGGATCTGGCCCGCCGTTACGCCGAACAGGGCGATCCCAACGGGTGGTTCGAGGAGTTCTACGCCCGCGCCGAGGGCAACGTCGAGGATATCTACTGGGCCGACCTGAAGGTCAACCCCCTGCTGGCGGCCTGGCTGGAGGGCCACCCGCGGCCGGCCGGGGCGGCCGCCGCGGTGATCGGTTGCGGCTTGGGTGACGACGCCGAGGCCCTGGCTTCCCGTGGCTACCGGGTCACGGCCTTCGACATCTCCGCCTCGGCCATCGCCATGTGCCGGGACCGGTTTCCCGACAGCAGGGTGGACTATCGGGTGGCCGACCTGTTCGCGCTGCCCGCAGAGTGGCGCCAGGGCTTCGACCTGGTCTACGAGTGCAACACCATCCAGATTCTCCGGGGCGCGGACCGAGGCCGGGCGCTGCACGCCATGGTTGACTTGGTGGCGCCCGGGGGCCGCATCCTGGTTTCCTGCCGCAGCCGGTACGAGGGGGAGGACCTCGACGCTTTCCCGCTGGCCCTGGACCGGCCGGAGATCGACGGCTTCGTGCGCGCGGGGCTGGTCGAGGAATCCTTCCTGGCCTATGACGATGACCAGGAGCCGCCGGTGCCGCACTTCTTCGGGGTCTATCGCCGGCCTGCGCCGTCGCCCTGATTTCCGCTGAACAGGGCCTTGACGCTGCCCCAGGACATCCGCGCGTCCGGCACCTGCCCCCCGGCAAGGACGTTGTCGATGGCCCCGGTCAACCCCTCCAGGTCGAAGCCGCTGGCGCCGTAGACGATGCGCATGTCGCGGTCGAGGATGGCGCTGTAGGGGATGCCGATGGCGCCGGGAAACTGCTCGAACAGGGTCCAGTCCGGAGCCATCCAGATGGCGTAGGTCACCCCCTGGGCCGCCGCCCAGCCCTGGACCAGCGGAACGGGTTCCTGGATGTCCAGGGCGATGACGGTCACGCTGTCTACGGGGGCGTAGGCCAGGTGGATGTCGTTCTCGATCCGCGCCGCCTCCTCGTTGCAGCCGGGGCACCAGGTGGTGAAGAAGTTCAGCAGGATGACCTCGCCCCGGTGGTCGTACAGGGACGCCTCGCCACCATCCAGGGTGGGCAGGGTGAAGTCCTCCACCACATCGCCCACCTCGTAGGCGGCCGCGGGCAGGGCCGCGGCCAATGCCAGCATCAGGATCGCGTTGCGCAGGGGCATGTCACATCTCCCGTTTTTACCTGACCAGGGTCAGCTTGAGGGTGGCGCCGGCATCGCCTTCGCTCCCCCGGGGCCCATCTCCCGTCCGGCCACCAATCCCAACGGCCTGCCCGTCAGCCCCGCGCCTCCGCGCACGGGCATGGTTTCGGGCATCATCGGGCGCATCGTGGGCCTGAACATCGTCGATCTGGTCAAGCGCGGCCGCATGACCCACAGCGAGCGCATGACCGAGATGGCGGCCGCCTGCATCGCCTCCATGGGCGATTCCCTGTGGGACGGTTCCGCGGCCGTGATCATGGTCTACCCCGTGGTCCCGGACAC
>JALUJS010000702.1 GCA_027056825.1 Candidatus Krumholzibacteriia bacterium
CGATTTCGTCAGCCGCGAGGTCGAGATCGAGGTGCTTCCGCGCGAGCTTCCGGACCGGATCGTCGTGGATATCTCCAGCCTCGACGTCGACCAGCACATCACGGTCGGTGACCTGGCAGGGCTGCTGCCCAAGAGCGCCAGGCTCCTGGACGATCCGCACCGCGTGGTGGTAACCATCGAGGCACCTCGCGGCGCGAAGGGTGGCGGTGCTGGAGAGGGCGAAGAGGGCGAGATGGAGCCTGAGCGGGTGATCACCGATCAGGCCGAGCCAGAGGTCATCAGGAAGGGGAAGGCCGAGGAGGCCGAGTGACGGGTCGTTCATGGCCATCGAGGCGGTCATCGGTCTGGGGAACCCCGGAATGGAGTACGTCCTGACACGGCACAACGCCGGTTTCGAGGTCGTCGATCGCGCTCACGGGAAACTCCGTGGAAGTGAATGGCAGCGTGCGTACCGGTCCCTCGTCTCCCGGACGCGGCGCGGTCGTGCCGTACTTCTGGCGAAGCCGCAGACCTACATGAACCGGTCCGGGGACGCCGTGGCCAGCCTGATTTCCGGTGAACGTCTACAGCCGTCACAGGTGCTCGTGGTGGTGGACGACGTGGACCTTCCGCTCGGTACGATCCGTCTCCGTCCCTCGGGTGGGCCGGGAACCCACAACGGCCTGCGCGACATCGTTGCGGCCATCGGTACGGGCTTCCCCAGGCTCCGCCTGGGGGTTGCAGGTGATGAGGCGAGGGGTGACCTTGCCGAATACGTCCTGTCCCGGTTCGCCGAGGACGAGCATGAGACCGCAGGGACGATGTTCGAGACCGCCGCGGAAGCAGTGGTGGCCGCCGTGCTCGAGGCGGTGAGCAGGGCGATGAACCGTTTCAACCGTTCCCAGGCCCGGGAAGGGGACACGCAGGAGACCACAGGAGGAGGTTGAGCGATGGAGCATGAGCTGTTTGAAGTGTTGTACTGGATTCCGCTTGCCGGGGTTCTGGCCCTGGCGTTCGCGCTGTTCCGAACGGCGTGGGTCAACAAGCAGGACGGTGGGACGGACCGCATGCAGGAGATCGGCCGGTACATCCGGGAGGGCGCCATGGCGTTCCTCGGGCGGGAGTACCGGGTGCTCTCAATCTTCGTCGTCGTCGTGGCGGTTCTGCTCGCTCTCGGCAACAGTGGAAGCAACCGGCTCGTCGCGCTTTCCTTCGTCGTGGGCGCGCTCTGCTCGGCGACCGCGGGTTTCTTCGGAATGCGTGTGGCGACGGCCGCGAATTTCCGCACCACCAACGCCTGCCGGACCTCCCTGGCTGACGGCCTGAAGGTCGCCTTCGCAGGCGGATCGGTGATGGGGATGACGGTGGTCGGACTGGGGGTGCTCGGCCTCAGCGTGCTCCTCATCATCTACACGCGGATATTCGGTGTGGAGCACGGCACGCTCAACGGTGTCGTGCTCCCGGTCATCTCGGGGTTCTCCCTGGGCGCCTCGTCCATCGCTCTGTTCGCCCGCGTGGGTGGCGGGATCTACACGAAGGCCGCGGACGTCGGCGCCGACCTGGTCGGCAAGGTTGAGGCGGGCATCCCGGAAGACGATCCCCGCAACCCCGCGACCATCGCGGACAACGTTGGCGACAACGTCGGTGACGTGGCCGGCATGGGTGCGGACCTGTTCGAGTCGTACGTCGGCGCCATCGTCGGTTCGATGGTGATCGGCGGTGCCATGGGCAAGCTGTCCCTGGTGGTTCTGCCGCTGGTGCTGGCGGGCATCGGAATCGTCGTCTCGATTCTCGGGACCTTCGCCGTCCGCTCCTC
>JALUJS010000703.1 GCA_027056825.1 Candidatus Krumholzibacteriia bacterium
CGGTTGACACCTTGCCGGTTTCCCCGCGCGACCGCAAGCGGTTTCCGCTGCGGGAGTTGCCGGCCAACCAAGGGGCGTCCGTCCGGCCCGGGGCCGGGCTCAACGAAATCCGGGTTTCCCCATGAGCATGACCATTCCTCTCGGGACGGTGACCGGCCTGCAGGCGAACTACGCCACGGTCTTCGTCTTCATCCTGGTGGGGTTCGTCTTCGCCGGCATCGCCCTGGGCGCGGCCAAGCTCCTGCGCCCCAGCAACCCCAGCCCCGCCAAGGCGACCACCTATGAATGCGGCGAGATGCCCATCGGTTCCTCCTGGGTGCGATTCAACGTCCGCTTCTACCTGGTGGCCCTTTTCTTCATCATCTTCGACGTGGAAGTCATCTTCCTGTACCCCTGGGCCGTGGTCTTCAAGCACCTGTTCCCCGTGCCGGGAATGGGGCCCATCGTGTTCTGGGAGATGATCATCTTCCTGGCCATCCTGACCCTCGGCCTGGCCTACGTCTGGGTCAAGGGCGACCTGGCCTGGGTCAAGAAGCTGGCCCAGCACCCTGCGTCGACAACACCCGCTGTCGCTCCCGCCGAGGAGGAGGTCCCCGCCTCATGAGCCGTGATGCCAAGACCCCGCCCGCGGGCTACGACGTCCAGCGGGAGCATATGCTCGACTTCAAGGTCGACGAGCAGCTGGCCAAGGTCGTCGAGTCCGACGCCAAGAACTTCATCCTGACCACGGTGGACGAGGTCTTCAACTGGGCCAAGCTCTCGAGCATCTGGCCGGTGACCTTCGGTCTGGCCTGCTGCGCCATCGAGATGATGGCCACCAGCGCCACCCGCTACGATATCGACCGTTTCGGAGCCGGGGCCTTCCGCGCCACGCCGCGCCAGGCGGACCTGATGATCGTCTCGGGCACCGTCACCGGCAAGATGGCCACCCGCCTGAAGCGGATCTACGACCAGATGCCCGAGCCCAAGTGGGTCATCGCCATGGGCAGCTGCGCCATCGGCGGCGGCCCGTACTTCAAGTACGGCTACCACGTGGTCAAGGGCGTGGACCAGATGGTCCCGGTGGACGTCTACGTGCCCGGCTGTCCGCCGCGCCCGGAGGTCCTGCTGGAGGGCCTGATGCGCCTTCAGGACAAGATCCGCGGCCGCAAGGGTCGCTTCGTGACGCCCAAGTGGGTCACCGATTACGCCAAGAAGATCCCCTACCGGAAGTAGAGGCGGAGGGTCATGGAACAGAACGCCATCTATGAACTGCTGGCCGGACACCTGGGCGAGGGCGCGCTGGCCTGGCACGAGGACGCGGTCGAACCCTGGGCCGAGATCGCCCCGGAGCGCATCGCCGACGCCTGCCTGTTCCTGCGCGACGACGAGCGGCTGGACTTCAACCAGCTGATGTGCCTGTCGGGCATCGACTGGGACGGCTACGACGAGAACGGCAAGGGCAAGTCGGTGGCCATCCTCGGCTACACCGACGAGGGCCAGCCCGAGACCACCGACCGCACGGCCGACGGGGACCTGGGCGTGGCCTACCACCTGTACAGCCATGCGCAGCGCCACAAGTTCACCCTGCGGGTGCGGGTGGCGCGCGAGGTGGCCGAGGTGCCCACCGTCTCGCATGTCTGGCCCACCGCGGCCTGGCACGAGCGCGAGGCCTGGGACCTGGTGGGGATCCGCTTCGCCGGCCACCCGGACCTGCGCCGCATGCTGCTGGACGAGGCGTGGGAGGGACACCCCCTGCGCAAGGACTACGTGATGCCCGCCATGTGGGAGGGCGTGCCCATGGAGGGCCGGCCCCTGGCGAAGAATCCCTTCCCTGCAACCGAACCGGCGACCGGGGACGATGGGCCCGGCGGGCCGACACCCCCGGCGGAGGCTTGAGATGGCCACTGGCAAGATCATGAACAACGGCTGGGCGGACCAGGACCACGTCCCCGGCATCAAGAGCGAGCTGCTCGAGCTCAACATGGGCCCCCAGCATCCGGCGACCCACGGGGTGCTGCGGTTGCTGCTGAAGACCGACGGCGAGATCGTCTACCAGGTCACCCCCGTGCTGGGCTACCTGCACCGCTGCGCCGAGAAGATCGCCGAGGGCGTCAACTACAAGCAGTGGGTGGTCTACACCGACCGCTTCGACTACCTGGCGCCCATGTGCTGCAACCACGCCTATGTCACGGCGGTGGAGAAGCTCATGGATGTGGAGGTGCCCGAGCGCGCCGAGCACCTGCGCGTGGTCACCGCCGAGCTGTCGCGGATCGCCAGCCATCTCATCGCCCTGGCCACCTTCGGCCTGGACATGGGGGCCTGGACGCCGCTGCTGTACTGCTTCCGCGAGCGGGAAGAGATCCTCAACCTGCTCGAACGCATGGCCGGCGGCCGCATGCTCTACAACTACATGATCCCCGGCGGGGTGCGCTACGACGTGCCGGATGACTCCTGGGTCGGCGACGTCCTGGACTTCATCACGATGCTGGAGAGGAAGAAGCTCAAGGACTACAACGACCTGCTGAGCTACAACAAGATCTTCATCGAGCGCACCGCCGACGTGGGCGTCATCGACGAGGCCACGGCCAAGGCCTACGCCTGCACCGGTCCGGTGCTGCGCGGCTCGGGCGTGAAGTTCGACTGCCGCCGCGACGACCCGTACTCGGTGTACCACAAGTTCGACTTCGAGATTCCCGTGGGCACCGGCGAGATGGGCACGGTGGGCGATTGCTGGGACCGCTACATGGTCCGGGTGCGCGAGATCGAGCAGTCCTGCCGCATCATCCGGCAGGCCCTCGACACCCTGCCCGACGGCTCCTACCAGGCCATCCCCCTGAACAAGATCGTCAAGGTGCCCGCGGGCGCGGCCTACTCGCGCACCGAGAGCGCCAAGGGGGAGATCGGGCACTACATCATCTCCGACGGCGGCCAGACCGCCTTCCGCAACAAGGTGCGCTCCCCGTCCTTCTGCAACCTGCAGGTGGTCGAGAAGGTGGGCGTGGGACAGATGGTTTCCGACCTCGTGGCCCTCGTGGGGTCGCTGGACATCGTACTCGGGGAGATCGACCGCTGATGGAAATCCTAACCTCCTGGCTGCAGGGGCTTCCGGGGTTCGGCGGGATGTCGGACCAGGGCCTGTTCATCACCGGCGCGGTGATCATGGCCACGCTCATGTTCACGGTCATGGCCCTGTGCGCCATCGTGTTCACCTGGATGGAGCGCAAGGTCGCCGGCTTCATCCAGAGCCGCTACGGCCCCATGCGGACCGGCCGCTGGCACGGCTGGGCGCAGGCCATCGCCGACATGCTCAAGATCCTCGGCAAGGAGGACATCATCCCCGCCGAGGCCGACAAGGGGCTGTTCGTGTTCGCGCCCCTGCTGGTGCTGCTGGGCAGCCTGCTGGCCTGGGCGGCGGTGCCGTGGGCGCCGGGCTTCACGGCCGCGGACCTGGACCTGGGGCTGTTCTACATCTTCGCCGCCAGCAGCATGGTCGTCATCGGCATCCTCATGGCCGGCTGGTCCTCCAACAACAAGTGGGCCCTGTACGGCGCGGCCCGAGGCGCGGCGCAGATGGTCTCCTACGAGATCCCCCTGGCCCTGGCCACCATCCCGGTGATCCTGCATACGGGTTCGCTGAACACCCAGGACATCGTCATCGCCCAGCAGGGCGGGATCTGGCACTGGTTCGTCCTGCGCGATCCCTTCCTGTTCGTGGCCTTCTGGATGTACTTCATCGCCTCGATCGCCGAGACCAACCGCGGGCCCTTCGACATGCCCGAGACCGAGTCCGAACTGGTGGCCGGCTACCACACCGAGTACACGGGCATGCGTTTCGCGTTCTTCTTCCTCGCGGAGTACGCCAACCTGTTCCTGGTCTCCCTGATCGCCGTCATGGTCTTCCTGGGCGGCTGGTGGAGCCCCATTCCCGGGCTGGATTTCGCGCCCGCGCTGACCTTCGTCATCAAGGGCGTGCTGATGGTCTTCCTGAACATGTGGGTGCGCTGGACGCTGCCGCGCGTGCGCGTGGACCAGCTGATGTACCTGTGCTGGAAAGTGATGATTCCCGTGACCCTGCTGTGCATCGTGGGCTCGGGCATCCTGATGATCACCTCGGGCGCCGCGGGCTAGGCGGCCTGCCCTTCAACCGCGTCGGCCGGCCCGGTGCCGCGTCGGCAAACAGGCGGAGAACTGTCGATGGTCCAGTCCTTCCAGGATATCTATGCCGCGGTCCACTCGGCGCTGGTGGGGATGGGCGTCACCATCAAGCACATCTGGAAAAGGCCGGTGACGCTGCAGTACCCGGACGAACGCCAGGTCATGCCCCCGCGGTTCCGCGGCTTCGTGCACAACGACATGACCAAGTGCGATTCCTGCGGGATCTGCGCCAAGCTGTGCCCGGTGGACTGCATCTACATCGAGACCGAGGGCAAGGGCAAGGACCGCTGGATGACGCGGTACGCCATCGACTACAACAAGTGCATCTGGTGTTCCCTGTGCACCGAGAACTGCCATACGGGGTCCATCACCATGAGCCACGACTACGACCATTCGGTCTACGACCGCCAGAGCCTGGTCTACGAGTTCATGGACCCCCGCGAGCAGAAGATCCCCTGCCACCGCGCCACCCGCGTGGAACTGGGGTGGTGGGTCGAACCCAAGGAAGAGAAGGCCAAGCCGGCCAAGCCCAAGGCCGAGGCCAAGCCTGAGACCGAGGCCAAGCCTGAGACCGAGGCCAAGCCTGGGGCCGGGTCCGACGCCAAGCCCGGCGCCGATAAACCCGCTGCCGGGGACAGGCCCGCGGGCGACAAAGGAGAGGACAAGTGACCGGTGATCTGATCTTCATCCTGTTGGCCCTGCTGACCCTGGTGCCGGCCGTGTGGGTGGTCCTGAGCCGCAACCTGGTGCACGCCGGTTTCGCCCTGCTGTTCACGCTGCTGGGCGCCGCCGGGCTGTACGCCTCCATGGCCGCCGATTTCCTGGCCGTCACCCAGCTGATGGTCTACATCGGCGGGGTGCTGGTCCTGGTGCTGTTCACGGTCATGATGACCCACGTCCCGCGCGGCCGGGAGAATCACGGCCTGGACCGCTACGTCCCGGCGGCCGTGTTCGCCCTGCTGGTCTTCGGCGTGCTCTACAAGACCATCACGGCGGTGCATTGGCACGCCGTCACGCCCGAGGCCGAGCCGACCATCGCCCGCATCGGGACCAAGGTCATGACCGACTACATCTTCCCGTTCGAATACGTCTCGCTGGTGCTGCTGGCGGCCATGATCGGCGCCGCCCTGCTGACCCGGGAATATCGCCCGACCGACACGGAGGACGCTCCCTCCGACGCCGGCGAGGATGCGGAGGTGGCCTCATGAACGTCGGCCTGCCCCACTACCTGACCGTGGGCGCGATCCTCTTCGCGCTGGGCCTGTTCGCCGTGATGTCGCGGCGCAACGCCATCGGGATCCTCATGGGCGTCGAGCTGATGCTCAACGCGTCCAACATCAATTTCGTGGCCTTCTCGCGCTACGTGGAGAACGCCGTGGACGGCCAGGTCATGGCCGCCTTCGTCATCGTGCTGGCGGCGGCCGAGGCCGCCGTGGCGCTGGCCATCGTCCTGGCGATGTACCGCAACTACGGCACGGCCAACGCGGACATCGCGCAACGCCTGAAGCGATAAGGGAGTCGAACCGGTGATGAGCGACAATGCCATCCTGACCACCGCGGCGGTCATCCTGGGCCTGCCCCTGCTGTCCTACGCGCTGACGTTCTTCTTCGGCAGGAAGCTGCCGCGCAAGGGCGATTTCATCGGCGTGAGCTTCATGGGCGTGGCCTGGCTGCTGGCCATCAGGATCTTCGTGGCCTTCTGGCAGATCGGCGATCCTGCCCACCGCGCGGAATTCTCGTTCACCTGGATCGATCTGGGCGGGTTCCACCTGGACGCCGGCATCCTGGTCGACGGCATGACTGCGGTGATGCTCATGGTCGTGACCACGGTCAGCTTCTTCGTGCACCTGTACTCCACCGGGTACATGCACGGCGACCGGCGCTACGAGCGCTTCTTCGCCTTCCTGGGCTTCTTCACCTTCTCCATGCTGGGCATCGTGCTGTCGAACAACCTGTTCTTCCTGTACGTGTTCTGGGAGCTGGTGGGCCTGTCCAGCTACCTGCTCATCGGGTTCTTCTTCCACAAGCATTCGGCGGCCAACGCCAACAAGAAGGCCTTCCTGACCAACCGCGTGGGCGACTACGGGTTCTGGCTGGGCATCCTGACCTTCTTCACCGTCTGCGGCACGTTGAACTACTT
>JALUJS010000704.1 GCA_027056825.1 Candidatus Krumholzibacteriia bacterium
CGGCGCCGCCCTGAAGGCGATTCAGGTGGTCAACCGCGTTGCATGCACGGAGGGTTAATCCATGTCAGACGAAAAGAAATTTGCCGCCTTCATCTGCACCGGCTGCGGCATCGGCGACCGCCTGGATGTCAAGCAGCTCGAGATGACCGCCACCCGTGACGGCAAGATGCAATCGTGCCAGACGCACGAGATGCTCTGCAGCAAGGAAGGCGTGGCGATGATCCAGAACGCCATCGACAACGACGGCGCCAACCACATCATGATCGCGGCCTGCTCGCGTCGCGCCAAGGTCGAGGCCTTCCACTTCCCGACCGTGGCCATGAGCCGTGCCAACCTGCGCGAGGGCGTCATCTGGGCCCGCCCCGAAGGCGACGAACACCAGGAGACCACCCAGGAGATGGCCGACGATTACATCCGCATGGCCTGTGCCGAGGTGCGCTTCATGGAGATCCCGGAACCCTCTGGCGAGCAGGGCTGCGTGGAGAACATCCTGATCGTCGGCGGCGGCGTGAGCGGCATGACCGCCGCGCTGGAGGCGGCCGCGGCCGGCTTCCACTGCCACATCGTCGAGAAGGAAGGTCAGCTCGGCGGCTGGGCCGCCAGGTGGCACAAGCGCATTCCCTTCCGCGCCGCGCCCGAGGGCACGCCCAACACCCTGACCGCGCACCTGCCGGAACCGGTGGACAACGACGTGGCCGACCTGATCGCCCAGGTCGAGGCCAACGACAAGATCACCGTACACCTCAACGCGCGGGTGACCCGCACCTCGGGCGCCCCGGGCCGCTTCTCGGCAGACATCACCACCGAGTCCGGACAGACGGTCACCGAGAACTACGGCGCCATCATCCAGGCCTCGGGCTGGAAACCGTTCGACATCGACAGCCTGCCCGAATACGGCCATCAGCACCCGGACGTGGTCACCAATGTCGAACTGGAGCAGATGGCCCGCGAGGCCGGTGACGGCCCGATCAAGCGTCCGTCCGACGGCAAGGAGGTCAAGTCGGTGGCCTTCGTGCAGAATGCCGGCCAGGCCTCCGACAAGGAAGGCCACCTGCCCTATCACTCGGGCATCGGCGACCTGGTGTCGATCAAGCAGGCCCTGTACTTCAAGGCACAGAACGGTGACGACTGCGACACCACCATCCTGTACAACAACCTGCGCACCCCCGGTGCGGCCGGTGAGGACTTCTACCGCTCCGGCCAGCAGAAGATGGTGATCTTCACCAAGGGTGAAGTAAACGAGGTCACCAGCGGCGGCAACGGCGCCACCGTCAAGTTCAAGGACAAGATCCTCGACGAGGACGTGGAACTGGCCGTGGACCTGGTGGTGCTGGATATCGGCATGGTGCCCAACTCCGGCCCCGATCCCTATGCGGCCAACGAGTCGCTGGAGGGCATGTCCGACGAGGACCAGGAAGCGGCCAAGGAAGAAATGGCCTCGGAAACTGCGGTCACCGTGGAATCCATCCTCAACCTGGACTACCGCCAGGGCACCGACCTGCCGCAACTGAAGTGGGGCTTTACCGATTCGCACTTCATCTGCTTCCCGTACGAAACCCGCCGTACCGGCATCTACGCCTGCGGCCCGGTGCGCCGCCCCATGGACATCAAGCAGGCGCAGGACGACGCCACCGGCGCGGCCATGAAGGCCATCCAGGCAGCAGTCCATGCCGCCAGCGGCGAAGCGGTGCACCCGCGCGTCGGCGACCTGTCCTACCCGCGCTTCCGCAAGGAAGGCTGCACCCAGTGCAAGCGCTGCACCGTGGAATGCCCCTTCGGCGCCATCAACGAGGA
>JALUJS010000705.1 GCA_027056825.1 Candidatus Krumholzibacteriia bacterium
GCCGATCTTCGCACCGGCGCGCAGGGGCAGGGGATCGCCCGCCTGCAGACGTTCCTCGTCCACGGCCTCGGGCCGCGCCAGCAGCATCTCGCGGGGATCTTCCCGGCCGACCATGGCGCACAGCACTAGGTGCGGCGGCATCTCCGTGGACAGGTCCTTCAGGGAGTGGACGGCGAAGTCCACCCGCCCGGAAAGCTGGGCCTCCTCCAGTTCCTTGGTGAAGAAGCCCTTACCCTCCAGCTTGGAAAACGGCACGTCGTCGATGCGGTCGCCGGTGGTCTTGATGACCGTGATGTCGGTCTCGACGCCCAGGTCACGCAGCATCCCCGCGATGGTGCGGGCCTGCCACAAGGCCAGCTCGCTGCCGCGGGTGCCGAGGCGATAGACGGGAGCGCCGGAGGAAGGCTGGGGGGATGACGCCACGGGAAATCCTTTGCTGTTGCCGGTTGTTGTTAATGCGTTAACCCTATCGGCCCGCCAGGCGCTAATTGTCACAAATTAGTCATGTTACAGCGATGGCGCGGCCCGGTTTTCCTTCCCGCAAGATAGTCATCGCCAGGGGAATATCCCACAATTTTCATGCGCGACCATTGGTGGGGTCCCCTTGCAGGAAACCCGTTTCATGGTAGGATGCGGCCTTGTCACTGAACCATATTGCACCTGCGGAGTTGAAGGTGACCATCCACGAAATTCCCTTGTCCGACGATTTGCTGGAGACCATGGCCGAGCGGCTGTGGTCCGTGGGCGACGTTGCGGTATTGCCGGACTGCCTGGTCCTGCTGCCGTCCAGCCGGGCCTGCCGGACCCTGGAGCAGAAGCTGTGGGCGCGGAGGCCGGATCCCGGCGCGGGCGGCCTGCTGCTGCCGCGGGCGCGGACGCTTACCCAGTGGATCGATGACGCCATGGTCCTGTGCGGCCTGTCCCGGGAAGGATTGCCGGATGACCGCGTGCGCGCCCTGGCCCTGGCGCCGCTCCTGGCGGACCTGCCCTGGCTGCGGGAGAACCCGGAGAACGCTCCGGGTCTGGCCGACGAGTTCCTGTCCCTGTTCGACGAAGCTCGCCTCGAGGAGCGGGCCGGCCGCCTCTGGGGGCTGGGTGGGGAGCGGGAAGCCTGGCTTCCACAGGGGCCCGAAGGCGAGGCCGTCAGCCGGGACGTGGACCGGATCCGCGAGGTATGGCGTCTGTATCGTGAGGTCGTGCCGCGGGACCGCGTGGATGGCGTGTGCGAACTGGCCCATTTGCTGGGAACCGGTGCAGGACCGGAGCTGCCGGCGGCCCCCCTGGTGTTGGCCGGCGGGTTCGGAAAGTTGACCCGCATCGACGCCCGTCTGCTGACAGCGGCCCTGCGCTCGGGCCGGGAGAGTCACCTGCTCCTGGCGCGGGGCGACGGGGAACTGGACCGGGTGTTCGCGGCCACCTGGCCGGACCGGGCCGACCCCGAAGGCGTCGATCCCTTCAGCCCCGACGCCCGTTTGCGGGAGAGGCTCAGGGAAGCGGGCCTGGGCGATGACGTGACGGCATCGGTCACGCGGAACGCCGGCAGGCAACCCCTGCGCGGGCGCCTGGCCGCCGCGCGGGAGGACCTGGGTGCCGACGGGCCCGCCGCCTGGATCACTCTGCGGGCCTGCGCCGATCCGGAGAGCGAGGCCCGGGAGGTCATCACCTGCGTGGTGGACGCGCTGGCGATGGCCGGTGACACGCCGCCGCGGATCGGGGTGGCCACGCCCGACCTGCGCCTGGCGGCGCGGATCCTCGCCCTGCTCGAAGAGGCCGGGGTGCCCGCGGAC
>JALUJS010000706.1 GCA_027056825.1 Candidatus Krumholzibacteriia bacterium
CCATTACATGTGCGGCGGGGTGGCCGTGGACATGGACGCGCGCTCCAGCCTGCCGGGGCTGTACGCCATCGGGGAGGTCTCCTGCACGGGGGTCCACGGCGCCAACCGGCTGGCCAGCAACTCCCTGCTGGAGGCCGTGTTCTTCGCCGCGCGCGCCGCCGCGGCGGTGGCCGCGGAGCCGGCCCTGCCCGCCGGGATCGTGGACCGGGTGGAGGACCGCCTGCCGCAGTCACGTCCCATGGCCGCCCAGCTCGAGGCCATGGTCCTGGAGCACGACTGGGACCTGGTCCGGCGCATCATGTGGGACTACGTCGGCGTGGTGCGCGACAGCGCCCGCCTGGACATCGCCCTGGCCCGCCTGCGCCTGGTCCGGTCCACGGTGGAAGAACTCTCCCGGCGCACCCCTTTTTCCCACGAGGTCTCCGAGTTGCGGAACCTGGCCCTGGTGGGAGAGCTGATTGTCCTGTGCGCCCGCAGCCGGCACGAGAGCCGTGGTCTGCACTACACGCTGGACTATCCGGACACCCTTGCCGAGGCGCGGGATTCGGTCATCCGGCGGGGGCTGGAACTGGCGGGCGAGACCTGCCTTGAACCCGTTCCCGGATCCGGCGATGGGTGAGCCCTGGTTCACCACCGCCTTCGGGGCCCATTACCCCCTGCTCTACGCGCACCGCGACGAGGAGGAAGCGGCCCGCTGCGTGGACCTGCTGCCCAGGCTCGCGCCCCTGGCGCCCGGCGGCGCGGGGTTACCGGTTCTCGATCTCGGCTGCGGGGACGGTCGGCATCTGGTCCTGCTGGCCGGCCGGATGCAGGTGGTGGGGGTGGATCTCTCGCCTCACCTCCTGCGGGCCGCCAGGGAGCGACTGGCCGGACACAAGGGGCTCCAAGCCGGGTTGCTGCGGGCCGACATGAGGGACCTGCCCCTGGCCGAGGGCGTGGTGGGAGCGGTCCTGTCCCTGTTTACGGCTTTCGGGTATTTCGGGAGCATTGGCGAGAATTCCATTGTCATTGAAGAGGTTGCAAGGGTCATGGTTTCCGGTGGTCACTGGTTCCTGGACTACCTCGACTGCGACCGTGTACGCGCCGAACTGGCCGCGGCGCCCGATGGCCTGTGGCGGGAGCGGGTCCTCGGCCCTTGTCTTTTCACCGAGCACCGCCGCCTGGACCGGGGCGGGGAGGTGGTGGCCAAGGAGGTGACCGTGACCCCGGTTCCTGGTCGCGAGACCGAGGCGGCCGGCTTGGGTGTTCCCGGGCAGGGGTTGCGCTATATTGAGCAGGTCGCGCTGTTCGCCCCGGAGGAACTGGACGCCCTGGCGGCGGCCAGCGGGCTGGAGCGGACCGCCGCGGCGGGCGGATACGATGGCGTTCCCCTCGGGGAGGGGGACCGGTGGATCCTGGTGTATCGCAAAAGGGAGGGCGCGTCGTCGTGAGACCGGAGCGGACAGGCCCTTTGGGCGGGATCGCATCCGGAATGTTCGCGTCCTGGCTGGAGGATGCCGGTCCGGGGGGCGCGACCGCCCAGGTGCACCGCGCCCTCGAGGGAAAGGTCGGGGAGCCGGCGCCCCTGTTCGCCGCCGGATGGACGCCCTCGGACGCACTCCTGGAAGCCCTGGACCCCGGAGCCGCGGGGCGTCTGCTGGACCGCTGCGGCGATCTGGCTTCCGGCCGGGCCTCCGTGGTGGTCACCGGCCAGCAGCCGGGCTTCCTGGGCGGTCCCCTGTATACCCTGTACAAGATCGCCACCACCGTGGCCCTGGCCCGGGCGCGGACCCGTGCGGGGCTGCCC
>JALUJS010000707.1 GCA_027056825.1 Candidatus Krumholzibacteriia bacterium
CGGATCCTCGTAGATCTCCATGGTGCCGCCGGTGTAACTGACGATGTAGTAGCCGCCCGCGTCCACCTGGCCGGTGCTGATCAGCCCGGAAATGTGCAGGGTCAGTTCCTCGGTGCCGAGATCCACGCCGAAGGCGGGATCCACGTTGTCGGCCACACAGGTGACAACCAGCTCATCGCCCGCGTTGCTGGGCAACATGCCGCCGGTCTCCCAACCGTAACCGAGATAATCGACCGTGTACACTTGAGCCGCAGCGGGAAGGGCGAGGACCAAGGCCAGAATTGCGCCCAGCAGAATCTGCGGGCCCCAGAATCGTTTCATGTTGCGTCCCTCCGGTGTTACCAGATGCTACAAACAGGACATTCATAGGGCGAATTTCGAACACTTTCAGGCTAGCACAGAATGTGGGCGAAATCAAAGAATTTCCGAAAAAAAACGCCATCCGCATGTGCTGTCATGACAACAAGTTTGACGAAAATGAAAAATTACCCATAAAAAAGTGGTCCCGGCTGGGGCCGGGACCACGGGCATCCGGGTACCTGGAATCGTACAGGAAGCTCAGTCGCGGAACAGCGCCTTGACCGAACCGAAGGAGCTGGCCTCGTCACCCACGATGAGATCCCGGGGCTCCACCTTGCCGTCCCACTGCTCGTCGAAGCCGGGCAGGGTCTGGTCTGCGCCGTTGTTGGTGCCGCTCAGGAAGCTCCAGCCGGGCTGGTCCTCCGGAGCGATGTCGTCCAGCCGCGTCCCACCGGTCCAGTCCACCGTGCCGGCCACCGAGCCCACCCCCGAGGGGAAGACCGTGCGGCTCAGGTTCACGAAGGTCCCCACCAGGATGGCTTCGCCGTCGGTGAACGTCGCCATGTTCGCGAAGTCCGCCGCCGTGGACGCGTCCTGGTACAGGGTCAGCGTGCCGCCGCTGTACTGCTGGGTGAACCCGTCCACGTCCAGCATCAGGCCTTCGATGACCAGCGTGTACTGGTAATTGGCGAAGTCCAGGGGAAGGGGGGTGGTGGCGGGCGAGGCGTCGAACACTTCACTGAACATGGTCAACGTGCCACCAACCCCGGCCGGCAGGATCGCCTGGCCGTTGAAATCGAAAAGCTGCTGGGCGTTTGCCGCCATGGGCAGTGACGCCAGGACCAATACCGTAATCGTTGCCTTGAGCCAGGTTCTCATGGTGTTACCTCCGGATGCCGTCGTCGTCCTGACCTTACCTAGTTGAACAGGGCCTTGACCGAGCCCCAGCTTGTCGTCTCGGTCTCCACCGCCGAATCGATCTCGAACACGCCGTCGATCTGCAGATCATAGCCCGCGGGAATCTGGGCCCCGGCCGCGGTGGTGAAGGCGCCGCCCCAGGTGTACACGCAGTTGCTGCACCCCTGATCGATGATCGAGCCCCCCACGCCGTCCAGGTTGCCCTCGAAGGATCCGTAGGCGCCGGAAGCGTCGTAGTACATGGTGAAGCTCGTGAACGCGCCGCTGAAGAAAAGCGAACCCTCGGTGAAGGTCGTGGGCGAGACCGCGTTGGGCGGGTTGATTCCCCAGTCGGCGTTCATGGACGGATCCTCGAAGATGTCCATGACTCCGCCGCTGTAGTTGACGATGGTGTACCCGCCCCCGTCCACCGGGCCGTTGCTGATCAGGCCGTGGATGTAAAGGGTCACTTCCTCGGTCCCGAGATCCACACCGAAGGCCGGGTCGATGGCGTCGGCCACGCAGGTGATGATCAATTCATCCCCGGCCGCCTTAAGCGGTCCGGAGGCCTGCTCCCAGCCATAGCCGAAATAATCCACGGTGTAGACCTGGGCCAGGGCCGGGATCGCCCCCAGCACCACGCAGAACAGGAGAAGAAACGCGACAACGGATTTCAACATGACAAACCCCCGGTTCGTCCTAGTTCCAGAAGTTGCCGGCCCATGAACGGCGGGGTTGAATCCGCATACGCTCGAAGCAGGACCGCGAGGTTCGTTGCAGGCGAGGTACAAGCATCCTATCACCCTTTTTAAGATAATTCAAGACTATTTAGGAATTAATCCTGCAAAAGGAAAAGGGCCCCGTCTGGGGCCCTTCCGGTGTCTCGCGCGGTCCGTTCGGGCGGATCAGTCGCGGAACAGCGCCTTGACCGAACCGAAGGAGCTGGCCTCGTCATCCACGATGAAATCCCGGGGCTCCACCTTGCCGTCCCACTGCTCGCCGAAGCCGGGCAGAACCTGGTCCACACCGTTGTTGGTGCCGCTCAGGAAGCTCCAGCCGGGCTGGTCTCCGGGAGCGATATCGTCCAGACGCGTCCCGCCGGTCCAGTCCAAGGTGCCGGCCACCGAGCCGACGCCCGAGGGGAAGACGGTGTGGCTCAGGTCCACGAAGGTCCCCACCAGGATGGCTTCGCCGTCGGTGAACGTCGCCATGTTCGCGAAGTCCGCCGCCGTGGACGCGTCTTGGTACAGGGTCAGCGTGCCGCCGCTGTACTGCTGGGTGAACCCGTCCACGTCCAGCACCAGGCCTTCGATGACCAGGGTGTACTGGTAATTGGCGAAGTCCAGGGGAATGGGCGTGGTGGCTGGCGAGGCGTCGAACACCTCGCTGACCATGGTCAGCGTGCCACCCACCCCGGCCGGCAGAATCGTCTGGCCGTTGAAATCGAAAAGCTGCTGGGCGCTCGCGGCCAGGGGCATGGCCCCCACGGCGACAACCAGCAGGATCATACGCAAGGTCTTCATCGCTTTATCCTTTCCGGACGCATAAGCGCCCGACCGGTTGTCAGTTGAACAGGGCCTTCACGGAACCCCAGCTTGCGTTCTCGGTCGCCACGGCGGAATCGATCTGGAACACGCCGTCGATCTGCAGGTCATAGCCCGCGGGGATCTGCGCGCCGGCGTCCGTGGTGAACGCGCCGGCCCAGGTGTAGACACAACCGTTGCAGCTGCCGTCGATGGCGCTCCCGGCCAGGCCGTCCAGGTCGCCCTCGAAGGAGCCATAGCCGCCGGAGGCGAAGTACAGCGTGAAGCTGGTGAACGCGCCCTGGAAGAACAGGTCGCCGTCGGTGAAGGTGGCCGGAGCCGTGGGATTGGGAGGATTGATCCCCCAATCCGCGTTCATGGCCGCATCCTGGTAGATCTCCAGCATGCCGCCGGAATAATTCACGGTGGTGGTCCCGCCGCTGACAATCTCCCCGGTGCTGATCAGGCCCGAGACGTGGAAGGTCAGTTCGGTGACGCCGAGATCGACGCCGAACACGGCGTCGGCGCCGGTGGCCACGGCCTCGATCACCAGTTCGTCACCGGCATTGCTGGGCAGAATGCCCCCGGTCTCGTAGCCGTAACCGAGGTAATCGATCTTGGCCACCTGGGCGGAAGCCGGTACCGCCAGCACAACGGCCAGCAGACCCGCCAGAACTCCCCATTTCATCATCCTGTTGGTCATTTCGACCCCGTCTTTCCTTGTTGGTGCGGATCCAGGTGGTGCATGACCACGGGAACCGACTGGTTAACAGAGACAGCGTCCCCCCTTGTCTCCCCTGCCATTGTTGCCTTTCGGTCGACCGCCCGTCTCCCCCGAATCAGGCCGCCAGAGAGGATCAATTTACTGCGATTTTCCTTGATTGCAATGATCCCGGCCACATCCATGTGGACTTAATGGGAATCATTATAAGGGAATTATTGGCATATCGTCAAGTAATTCGGCGGAATATTTTTTCTTCCCTTGCGAATCCCCGCATTTTTCCCAGTATGACCACAACAGGAGGTTTACCATTCCATGCATCCGCGCCTGAAAACCCTGCTCGGAACCGCCGCCGGCGCCCTCGGCGGCTTTCTCGTCAACCGCTGGGTCGCCTGCCACAGCGGCGGCTGAAGCATCACCTCGAACCCCGTCCTGATGGTGCTGCTCGGCGCGGCCCTCGGATGGAGTCTCTTCTCCGGTGGAGAAGCGGGGCGGGACAGGGAGAACCCCTGAAACAAAGGCGTCATGACGGTCCGGGAGCCATGGAGGGCGGAAGGACCTGAATGTCGAGGCGGCCCATGACACGAGGTCATGGGCCGCCGTCCTTTGTTTCAGGGGTTCTCCCTGTCCCGCCCCGCTTACCATCTGGCAAAGACCAGCTAATGGACGAGGGCGAGGTCCTCCTGCTCCAGGTCGAGCTCCTCGCCGCGGAAGTTGACCGCGCCGTTGTGGGCGATCTGCCACTCGGGATATTCCAGGCGGGGGATCGGTTTGAAGCAGTCGCTGCACTTGCCATGACCCTGATGGCGGGATCCGTGGCCATGCTTCTGCAGGGCGCCCTTGGGCAGCAGGATACGGCCCTGTTCGTACAACTCGCGGAACTTCTCGCGCAGGGCGCGGGTCTCCCGCTGCCAGTCTTCCAGGGCGTTGTCCAGGGCCCGGCGCAGATCGGGGGTATCCTCTTCGGCGACCGCCCGGTCCACCATGGCGTTGAAGGCCCGGTAGGCCGCCTCCGCCCGGATGAACAGCTCCCCGTAATCCTGCATGTGCGGACAAAAACGCTGCATGATGAACGCCTCCTGGCCGGATTATCGGCCGGAGGCGTCCCGAATTGACCCCTGATCCGGTGCGCCGTCAGATCTCGAAGCTGTCCTTCAGCCCGGGCACATGGACCTCCGCCCCGGTGGCGTCGGCCACCAGCGTGGCGAACTTGTCCGCCTGCTTCTTCTCGCCGTGGACCACGAAGACGCGGCGCGGCGGCTGCGGACATGTGCCCAGCCAGCGCAGCAGTTCGTCCCGGTCGGCATGGCTGCTCAGGCCCTGGATGGTGCCCACCCGCGCGCCCACCGGCACGTCCTGGCCGTGGATCCGCAGGTGGTCGGCCCCGTCCTGGAGGGAGCGGCCGCGGGTGCCGGCCGCCTGGTAGCCGGACAGCAGGACCAGGTTGTGCGGATCGGGCAGGCGCCGCGCCAGGTGGTGCAGGATGCGGCCGCCGGTCATCATGCCGCTGGCGGCGATGATCACCCGGGGGCCGGGCAGGTGGTTGAGCTGCTTGGACTCGTGCACGGTGCGGTGCAGATGCACCTTGCGCGGGAAAAGGCGGTTGCGGCCGTCGGCGGTGATGTCGTCGTCCAGGTTCTCGTCGTAGAGGTGGCGGGAGTAGATCAGCGTCGCGTCGATGGCCATGGGACTGTCGATATGGATGGGGACCTCGCACAGGTCCCCCTCGCTCATCAGGTGCCGCAGGATCAGTCCCACCAGCTGGGTGCGCCCCACCGCGAAGCTGGGGATCAGCACCACCCCGCGCTTGTGGACCGTGAGCCGGAAGTCGTCCCTGATCTGGTCGAGGACCGGTTCGTGGTCGTGCAGCCGGTCCCCGTAGGTGGACTCGGTGACCAGGATGTCGCAGGGAGGCATGGGCTCGGGGTCCACGTGCAGGGGCATGGCGTAGCGGCCCACGTCCCCGCTGAAGATGATGGTGCGCTCGCCCGGATTCACGCCGTCGTCGGCATCGTTGCGCAGACGGAACTCCACGAAGGCCGCGCCCAGAATGTGCCCGGAATTGTGGTAGCGGTAGCGGATGCCCGGCCCCAGGTCGATCCATTTGTGGTACGGCCGGGGCCGCACCAGCTTGAGGGCCTTCAGGGCGTCCACCGAGGTGTAGAGGGGCTCGGCGGGATCGTGTTTGGAGAAGCCCTTCTTGTTGGCCCAGGCCGCGTCTTCCTCCTGCAGGTGGGCCGAATCCATCAGCATGAGTTCCAGCAGCTCGGCTGTGGGTTCGGTGCAGTGGATGGCTCCCCGGAAACCGTACTGCATCAGGCGCGGCACGTAGCCGGTGTGGTCGATGTGGGCGTGGGTCAGCACCACGTGGTCCAGGAAGCCCGGCTCGAATCCCGGCGGTTCCCAGTTCAGGCGGCGCAGTTTCTTCAGGCCCTGGAACATGCCGCAGTCCACCAGCACCCGGCGGTCGCATGCTTCGATGAGATGCCGCGAACCGGTGACCGTTCCGGCGGCGCCGTGGAATGTCAAACGCATGGTGGATCCACCTTTCCAAAATCCCGTTCATGTTTCATTGTTCCATCTTGATCCCTCCCCCGACGCGCATGCAACAGCAAAGGACGACCCATGTTCCGGTATCGGGGTTTTTTCCGTGTCCTGACCGCCCTCGGCCTGGTCCTGGCGGCCGGCCCCGCCATGGCCGACGCGGCCCCCGCCCCCCGCGTCACCGCCGTGGCCGTGTCCGGTCCGGTGAAGCTCGACGGACTGCTCGACGAGGCGGCGTGGTCCACCGCGGGCGTGATC
>JALUJS010000708.1 GCA_027056825.1 Candidatus Krumholzibacteriia bacterium
GGAGTTAATAAATGCTTAACAGATCGTGTCAGGAGATGCTTATCTTCGAACATTTTAGGTTGTGCCCTCGAAATTGTGTTTCCATCCAGGGGAAAACTGTACCCTTCTATTAATTGATTGAATATCAATAGGTGGCCTCATGCAGCCCCGATTGGGAGCCATGGTATCTGAAATTCACCTAAACCATGCCCCTTTCCGCTCCAATGTGTCATGGCACAAGGGGTTGGAAGGACTGGACCAACCGACCTACCGATCGAAACACAATTTCGAGGGCACAACAAAAGGGCAATAAGGTGGGATGGGCTCAGGGGGCGACAGCGCGGTCCAGGATTTCCGGAAGGTCCCCGGACCGGGGATCGCGCCGCCAGGTGGCCCCGGCCTTCCGGAACCAGGTTCGTTGGCGTTTGGCGTACTGGCGGGTCTGCAGCAGGATCCGCTCCCGGGTCTCCCGTAGGGTGGCCTGTCCCCTGATGAACGCGATGACCTCGGGGTAGCCGATGCTCTGCAGGCCCTGCGCCGAGGAATCGTGGTTTTGCAGGGCCGCTGCGGTCTCCTCGATCCAGCCGCCGGCCAGCATGGCGTCCAGGCGTCTGGAGATTCTCCGTTCCAGGGCCGAGGGGTCCGGCTCCAGCACCAGGATACGGAAATCCAGGCCCAGGACCGGGTCGGGCCGCCAGGCCGCGGCGTGGGCCGTCATGGGCGTGCCGGTCAACAGGACGATCTCAAGGGCCCGGCGCAGACGATAGTGGTCGTGGGGATGGATGCGGTCCAGACTGTCGGGATCCAGCTCCCCCAGTTTCGCGTTGACCGCTTCCATGGTCAGGTTTTCCACCTCCGCGCGAACGGACCCCAGGTCACGACCCGGCCGGGGCGGCAGATCCATGAAGCCGTCGGTCAGGGCGCGCAGGTAGAAACCCGCGCCCCCGGCCAGAACGGGAATGGCCCCCCGGGCGCGGATCTCCCGGTATACCCGCTGGAAATCCCGGCGGAAACTCGCCGCGTCATAGGTTTCGTCCACAGGGAGGAAATCCACGAGGTGATGGGGGCAGGCAGCCCTTTCGGCGGCCGTCGGCTGCGCGGTCCCGACACGCAGACCGGCGTATATCTGCCGGCTGTCCAGACTGATGACCTCGATGGGCCGCCGGCGGGCCAGTTCCAGGACCAGCCCGGTCTTGCCGCAGGCGGTGGGACCGACCACGGCCAGGATGGAATCCCCGCCGGCTGTACGGGGTGCGGTGCCCTCAGGTGCGGCCAAAACGCTTTTCCAGTTCGGCCAGGGTGAACTGGATGAGGGTGGGTCTGCCGTGGGGGCATGACAGCGGCGTGTCGGTGGCGAAGAGCTGGTCCACCAGGTTCTGCATCTCCGGTACGGTCAGGGGTTCGCCGGCGCGAATGGCCCCGTGGCAGGCATAGCTGGCCAGCAGGTCGGTCCGGTCGCCCTGGCCGGGCTCGCCGTCCCAGGCCAGGTCATCCAGGATGTCCAGCAGGAGCTGCCCGTCGTTCCAGTTGCGCACGCTGGCGGGCAGGCCCTGGACCAGGATGCTCTGGCCGCCGAAGGGCTCGATGGTAAACCCCATGGCCGCCAGCTGGTCGGCGTGGTTCTGCCAGGCCTGGATCTGGCCCGGGGTCAGGTCCAGGTGCGAGGGAAAGAGCAGCTGCTGGGTGGGCACCCGTGCGCCGCCGGCGCCCAGGGAAGCCTTGGCCTCGTTGTAGAGGATGCGCTCGTGGCTGTTGTGCTGGTCGATGAGCACCAGCTCGCCGCGGATCTGGGTCACGATGTAGG
>JALUJS010000709.1 GCA_027056825.1 Candidatus Krumholzibacteriia bacterium
AGCCGATCCCCGCCTCCAGGGGAGTGATGTCCTCGCCCAGCTCGTGGCCGTAGAGGCAGTAGCACACCTCGAAGCGCAGGGTGTCCCGGGCGCCCAGGCCGATGGGTTCGACGCCCAGGTCCCGGCCCGCGGCCAGGAGCTCCTCCCAGACCGCCAGGGCGTCGGCGCCGAGAAGGTACAGTTCATAGCCGTGCTCGCCCGTATAGCCGGTGCGCGAGACGATCCAGCGGCCGTGGGCGCCGTCCATGGTGAAGGCCGCGTAGAACTCCAGCCCGCCCAGGTCGTCCAGGTGTCCGGCCAGACCCTCGAGGCGGCGCATCAGCTCGGCGCTGTCGGGCCCCTGCACGGCGACCAGGGCGGTGGCGTCGGAAACGTCCTCCATGGTCACGCCGGAGTCCGGCAGATGATCCCGCATCCAGGCGGCGATCTTGTCGTGGTTGGCGGCGTTGCACACCACCATCCACTCCTGGTCGCCCAGACGGTAGACGAGCATGTCGTCCAGGACGCCGCCGTCGGGCCGGCACATGGCGGTGTAGACCACCTTGCCCGCGGGCATGCCGGCGACGCGGTTGGTGACCAGTCCGTCCAACCACGCCTCCGCTTGCGGGCCGGTGACCAGGATCTCGCCCATGTGCGTGATGTCGAAGAGCCCCACCCGCTCCCGGACGGCCTGGTGCTCGGCCAGGACGCCCTTGTACTGGACGGGCATCTCGTAGCCGGCGAACGGCACCATGCGGGCGCCGTGCTCCCGGTGCCAGGCGGTCAGGGGGGTGGTCTTGAGGTCGGATGAAGCTGCCACGGAAACCTCTCCTGCAGGCGCGCCGGGGCGCGGATATCCGATTCGCGGCCGCGCCGGAGGACCCCGGGCGCCGACGGCGTCAAGGTAATCCGGGCGCGGGCGATTTCCAAGGGTTGAATGGCCCTTCCGCGGGGCGCCACGCGCCGCTCAGAAGGTCCCCGTGAAATATTCCCGCAGCATCGCCCCGGTGTACGAGGCTGCGGTGGCCATGATGTCCGCCACGCTGCCGGCGGCCACCAGGCGCCCTCCGCCGGCCCCGCCCTCGGGGCCCAGGTCGATGACGTGGTCGGCCCGGCGGATCACCTCGGGGTGGTGCTCGATGACGATGACGGAATTGCCCCGCTCCAGCAACCGGCCCAGGACGCCAAGCAGCCGGTCCACGTCCGTCATGTGCAGGCCGGTGGTGGGTTCGTCGAGAATGTACAGGGTGTGCCGCGTCCCCTGGCGGGACAGCTCCTTGACCAGTTTGATGCGCTGGGCCTCCCCTCCGGAGAGGGTGCCCGCGGACTGGCCCAGGTGCAGGTAACCCAGCCCCACCCCGGACATGACCTCCAGGATCTTGCGGCAGGCCGGGATGTTCTCCAGCAGTTCCAGCGCCTCGTCCACGGTCATCTCCAGCAGGGCGGCGATGTCCACGCCCTTGAAGCGGACCTCCAGGGTCTCGCGGTCGAAACGCCGGCCGCCGCACTCGCTGCACAGGACATCAACGTCCGGCAGGAAGTCCATGGTCAGGCGGCGCACCCCGGCGCCCTCGCAGACCGGGCAGCGGCCCCCGCTGGTGTTGAAGCTGAAGCGGCCGCCGTCGTAGCCGCGCAGGCGCGCCAGGGGGGTCTGGGCGTAGAGGCGGCGGATGTGGTTGTAGAGCCCCGTGTAGGTGGCCGGGGTGGAGCGGGCCGAACGGCCGATGGGTTTCTGGTCCACCATCACCACCCCGTGCAGGGCCTCGTGGCCTTCCAGGGAGTCGAAGGGCTCCGGACGGCGCAGGGCGCGGTGCTTCATGGCCGCCAGGGCGCGGTACAGGGTGTCGTTGACGGCCGTGCTCTTGCCCGACCCGCTGACCCCGGTGACCACCGTCAGGCAGCCCAGGGGGATCTCCAGGTCGATGTTCCCGAGGTTGCGACCGCGCAGCCCGCGCATCACCAGGCGGGGGCCGTCGCTGGCGCCGCCGGTCAAGGGGTCCGGACCGCCCAGCCCCACCCGGCCGGCGAGGTAATCCCCCGTGGGGTTCCCCTCCACCGCGGCCACCTCGGCGGGCGCGCCCTGGGCCATGATGCGTCCGCCGTGGTCCCCCGCCCCCGGCCCGAGATCCAGCAGGTGATCGGCCGCCAGCATCACGTCCCGGTCATGCTCCACCACCACCACCGAATTGCCGCGGTCGCGCAGGGCCCGCAGGGTCTCGATGAGGCGTCCGATATCCCGGTGATGCAGCCCCACGCTGGGCTCGTCCAGGATGTAGAGCACTCCCGTCAGCTGGGAACCCACCTGCGTGGCCAGGCGCACGCGCTGCCCCTCGCCGCCCGAGAGCGTGGACACCGGCCGGTCCAGGGACAGGTAGCTTACCCCCACCTGCAGCAGGAATCGCATGCGGTGGCGGATCTGTTCCAGGATGGGCCGGGACACGGCCTGGTCCCGGCGGCCGGTGAATTCCAGGTGTTCCACCCACTCGGCGAAGGCCTCAAGGTCCAGGGCGGCCGCCTTGCCGATGTGCAGCCCCCCGAAGGTGACGGCCAGGGCCTCCGGCCGCAGGCGGTAGCCGTCGCAGGCCGGGCAGACCGTGCGCGTCATGAGCCGCTCCAGCGAGCCGCGGATCTTCTCGGACTTGGTCTCGCGGTGCCGCCGGATCAGCTCGGGCACCATGCCCTGCCAATCCCGCAGGAAGGCGTTGTAGTGGGGATGCTCGCGCAGCTCGGCGCGCAGGTCGTCGTCCAGGCCGTGCAGCAGGGCGCCGCGGACCCGGTCGGGCAGTTCGCCGAAGGGGGTTTTCAGGTCGAACCCCATGGCGTCGGCGAGGGCCTCGATCTGCACGTACAGCCAGCTTGTCTCCTTGCCCTTGAGGAACTCGATGGCCCCACTCCCGATGCCCAGGGAAGGGTCCGGCACCAGGGCTTCGGCCTCAATGGTGCGCAGGTGGCCCAGGCCGTTGCACTCGGGGCAGGAACCGGCAGGGGAATTGAAGGAGAACAGGCGCGGCTCCGGCGCCGCGAACCCGCGGCCGCAACCGGGGCAGGATGCGCCGCTGCTGTAGCGCGTTTCCTGCTCGCCGGCCCGCACGATGACGGTTCCCTGTCCCAGTTCCGCGGCGCGCTCCAGGCTCTCGGTCAGCCTCCCGCCCAGGTCCGGCCGCGCCCGCATGCCGTCGACCACCACGCTGATGTCGTGGACCTTGTGCCTTTCCAGGCGGATGTCCTCGTCCAGGTCCCGCAGCTCGCCGTCGATCAGCACCCGCAGGAAGCCCTGTCCGCGCAGATCCTCCAGCAGCTTGCGGTGCTCCCCCTTGCGGCCCAGCACCACCGGCGCCAGCAGGAAGATGCGGGTGCCCTCGGGCAGCGCCGCGATCTCGTCGCGGATATCGGCCAGGGCGCGGCCGCCCACGGGGATGCCGCAGTCCGGGCAGTTCACGGTGCCGCAGCGGGCGTACAGCAGGCGCAGGAAGCTGAAGATCTCCGTGACGGTGCCCACGGTGGAGCGGGGACTGGATCCCAGCCCCTTCTGCTCGATGGCCAGGGCGGGCGAAAGCCCCTCGATGTGGTCGACGTCGGGTTTGGCAAGCTGGTCGAGGAACTGGTGGGCGTAGCTGGACAGGCTCTCGATGTAGCGCCGCTGGCCTTCGGCGTAGAGGGTGTCGAAGGCCAGCGAACTCTTGCCCGAACCGCTCGGCCCGGTGACCACCACCAGGCTGCGCCGCGGCAGGGTGACGTCGATGTTCTTGAGGTTGTGGACCCGGACGCCGCGCATGACGATGTCCGGGCTGCCGACCGCCGGTTGCAGGTTCACCGTTGGGCCCATGTCACGGCTGGTGCCGGTACTCGGGCGCCAGCTCGCTCCAGGCCGCGGCCTCGTCGGCAGTCATGTCGCCCTCCCCCTCGAACACGTCCATGCCGGTGATGTGCACCGGATCCTTCGGATGGTCCCGGCCGGCGGCGGGATCCAGTTCGGCGCCGACGATGGTGTCGGCCACGTCCATACCCGTGACCACGTGCCCGAACACCGTGTACTGGCGGTCCAGCTGGGGAGCGTCGGCCACGCAGATGAAGAACTGGCTGCCGGCCGAATCGGGGTTGCGGCTGCGGGCCATGCTCAGGGTCCCGCGCGAGTGCGTCACCCCGTTGAACTCCGCCTTGAGGTTGGCCTGACCCTCCAGCCCACCGTAACCGCGGGCGTCGAGGATGGCGTTGACCTTCTCCACCTGGGACCAGGCCTCGTCATCCAGGACGTCCTTGAGGGTCGGCCCGCCCATGCCGTCGTTGCGGGGGTCCTCGTCCTTGGTGTTGGGATCGCCGCCCTGGATCATGAAGCCGGGGATGACGCGGTGGAAGTAGGTCCCGTTGTAGAAGCCCGTGGTGGCCAGGTGGACGAAGTTGTCCACGTGGTGGGGCGCCAGGTCCGGATACAGGACCAGCAGGATGTTGCCCGCGTCGGTGTGCATGCGGACGAACAGGGGGGCGTCGGCGGCCCGGGCCGAACCGACAGGCCCGGCGGCCAGGACGAGAAGCACGGCCAGGGCGGCCAGGACGGCGGCGAAGCGTGAACGGTGCATGATGCCTCCGGATGAGCGGCGGCGGGGAATCCCGGCGCCGGATGAAGGGTTTGCCAGAACGTGACCCGGCACATAGTATGGCCGGACGCGCCCCCGTGGCAAGGCGGGAACCCCGGACCGGCACCCTGTGGAGGGCCCCGTGATCTACTGCGATAACGCAGCCACCAGTTTCCCCAAGCCCCCGGCCGTGGCCGAGGCCATGGCCGGGCACCTGCGCGCCGAGGCCGTCAACCCCGGCCGCTCCGGCTACGACCTGGCCCTGCAGGCGGCCGCCCGCATCGACGCCCTCCGCGCCCGCCTGGGCGATCTCTTCGGCAACCCGGCCCGGGACCCCAACCGCACCATCCTGGCCTCCGGCGCCACCGCGGCCCTGAACCTCGCCATCGCCGGGCTGTGCCCCGACGGCGGTCACGTGGTTACCGAGGCCACCGCCCACAACTCGGTGCTGCGCCCACTGGAGGCGCTGCGCAGGGCGGGCCGGCTGGAATACGACGTGGCCCCCTGCGACGGCCTGGGCCGGGTGGATCCGGACGACCTGGCGCGGCTCATCCGGCCGGCGACCAGGCTGATGGTGCTGAACCACGCCTCCAACGTCACCGGCGCGGTCCAGGACCTGGCCGCAGTGGGCCGCCTGTGCCGCGAGCATGACCTGCTGCTGGTGGTGGACGCCGCCCAGACCGCGGGCGTCATCCCCATCGACATGGCCGCCGCCCTGGTCGACGCCGTGGCCTTCACCGGCCACAAGGGTCTCCTGGGGCCCACCGGCACCGGGGGACTGGTCCTGGGCCCGCGGGTGGAGCCCCGGCCCGTCCGGTGGGGCGGGACCGGCGTGCGCTCGGCCAGCCTGGAGCAGCCCGCAGCCCTACCCTACCGCCTGGAAGCCGGCACCCTCAACGCCACCGGGTGCGCGGGCCTGGCCGCCGGCCTGGACTGGCTGGAACAACGGGGAGCGGCCGCGCTGGCGGCCGCGGAAAGGGAGCTGGCCGCCGCATTCCGGGCCGGGTGCGCGGACATCCCCGGGGTGCGGACCATCGGCGCAGCCGGCGTGGCGAACGCGCCCGTGGCCGCGGCCGTGATCTCGGTGACCGTGGACGGCCAGGACCCGGCTAAGGTCGGCGCCCTGCTGGATGTGGAGTGGGACATCGCCGTCCGCACCGGCCTGCACTGCGCGCCGCTGGTCCACGCATACCTGGGCACGGCCCCGGCGGGCACCGTCCGTTTCAGCTTCGGCCCCTTCAACACCCCGGAGCAGATTCCCCGCCTGCTGGAGGCCCTGCGGGCCATCGCCGGCGCCTGATCCGCGCCATACGCCCGACTCCGCCCGGAAAAAGACGGGCCGGGATCACTCCCGGCCCGCGGCGTAATGTTACGCTTCGTGCGTGCGGCCTACTTCTCGGGCTTGTGCAGCAGCACGCGGACCATGCGGTTCTTGGCCCGGCCCTCGGGGGTGTCGTTGTCGGCCACCGGCCGGAACGGCCCGTAGCTGACGGCGGCGAAACGCTCGGCCGGAAGATCCAGCTGGTTGGTCATGTAGCGCACCACCGAGGCGGCCCGGGC
This sequence comes from Candidatus Krumholzibacteriia bacterium, assembly GCA_027056825.1. Classification (GTDB taxonomy): domain Bacteria; phylum Krumholzibacteriota; class Krumholzibacteriia; order LZORAL124-64-63; family LZORAL124-64-63; genus JAHJTW01. Next base: position 6,114 of record JALUJS010000709.1, read on the forward strand.
GGCACCCAGCTCCCAGTTGGTGGGCCAGTACTCCTGGTACTCCTCGCTGATCTTCTTGTTGTCGGTGTAGCCCTCGACGAACACGTCCCAGTCCGGATGCTGGCGCACCGTCGCGGCGATGGCCTCCAGG
>JALUJS010000710.1 GCA_027056825.1 Candidatus Krumholzibacteriia bacterium
GGTCTGGGTGGAGAAGGAGCGGCCGCAGGTTTTGCATGTAAACCGTTGGATACGGTGGGGTGGTGTGAGTCGCCTGTAGAAGCCGATGCGTTTGAAGGGCCAGGGCTGACCTGAGGCGTTGTGGTGTATGCAGTTGGGGTTGGGGCAGAAGGGAGGAGCCCAGTTCTTGGGGATGCCGCAGGAGAGGTCCATGTCCGACCCGGGGGCAAGGCCCGGGCCGGACACATTCTCGAGGGCACAACTGAAATATTCCCCACCAGGCCCCACCGGGGCCTAAAATCATCGTAACTCGTTGAATTTCAATCATTGAAGATTTTTTAAAAAATCCCCAAAAAGGGGCTTGACCGCCCTTGTGGGGAGCGATTATAGTCTGGTGGTTGGCAGTGGGGAAAAGTGGTGAATTTCTGGATTTGGCGGGTGGCCGCAGGATGCGGCGCAATTTCCACGGATGGATGAGGATCCCGCCAGATTTTCCGCCCCCCGCCGACAGCACCTCCAGCACGGTGACGGGAGTCCATGGACCGCCAGGATCAGCAAGCACCCTCCAGCGCATACGCGTACAACTTCCACGGGGAGTACGAACGCGCGGTGGACGCCAAGGGGCGCTTCAACCTCCCTTTCCGCTTCCGCCGGGCCATGCCCGCGGAGATGGAGGAGCGGTACATGGTCACGCGCGGGCCGGACGGCTCCCTGGCCGTGATGCCCCACGAGGTGTGGCTCGAGGCCTTCAACCGTCTGCGCAGGGGAAAGGTGGACAGCCGGACCCGCAACCTGCTGCGGTCCTTCTCGCGCAGCAGCCACGAGGTGGTCCCGGACAACCAGGGGCGCATCGCGGTGCCCGCCCGCTTCCTGGAGGAGGCCGGCATCGAAGGCAAGGTGGCCGTGGTGGGCATGGGGGACCGCATGGAACTGTGGTCGCCCGAGAAGCTGCAGGCCCAGGTGATCGAGGACGGCCCCGACATCGAGGAACTGATGGACGAATTCTTCCGCTAGCCCGCCCGGGGCTGTGGTGGAACACCGGCGGCAAGGAGGCCGACCGGATATCGCCGGGCGGGCACCGTTCCCTCGGCGCCGGCTCGCCCGGCGAAGCAAACAAGACCGGGCCGCACATCCGCAAGCGGGCCCACGGAGGGGCCATGCAAGGGAAGGATCCCGTCATGCCGAGAGAGAGCACCCGGCAGTCCGCAAGGCAGGAGGCCGCACGTAGCACGCTGGATATGGAGATCACGCGCAGGGACAGGACTGTGTGGGTCTCTCTCTCGGGTATTCTCGACCGGTCGGGACTGGACCTCCTGATCGGTCGCATCGCGCTGAAGCTCGGGGACCGCGGGACGCGCATCGTCCTGGACGGCTCCCGCCTGATCCATATGGACTACCGGTGCACCGGCCCCCTCCTGGCCTGGCACCGGGGTCTCAGACAATACGGCCACCAACTGTACCTGAAGGACTGGAGCGACTACCTCAAGGCGATCCTGGTCATGGAGGACTGGGACCGCGAACTGGGGGCGGTCGGCCTCGGACTGGCCGCCTGGCGTCCGCGCCGGGCGGCCCGGGAGCGTTCCCGGACATGACAGGGGCCCGGCACATCCCGGTGCTGGCAGCCGAAACCAAGGCCTGCCTCCAACCGGGACCGGGCAAGCGCATCATCGACGGGACCTTCGGATTCGGCGGCCATGCCCGGGCGATGCTCGAGGCGGGGGCCGAGGTGCTGGGCATCGACCTGTCCACCGAAGCCTGCGCCGCCTGCGCCGAACTGGCCGCCGCGTGGCCGCGACGGC
>JALUJS010000711.1 GCA_027056825.1 Candidatus Krumholzibacteriia bacterium
AAAATGAGGGGGCCTCGCCCGGATACCAGGGCAGGGGATAATGATAAAACGCCATCAGGGTCAGGCAGGCGCTGGCGAGCAGGCCGAGCGCGGCCTCGGTGTCGAACACGCTGCGGCGGCTGGTGTAGGCGCTGGGGATGCGGTAGCGCGCGAGCGCGTCGCGCACCGCTTCGGCCTGGTCGTGGCCGGCGCCGACCTCGTGTCGCCCGAGCTGGCCGCACTCCTCGCCGTCCCGCTGGACGCCAGCAAGGCCGAAGCGCAAATCAAAGACGGCATTCTGAACCTCTACCTGCCGAAAGCCGACGCGGCCCGCCCCAAGAGCATCAAGATCGTGCGTAAATAACCTCCTTTTTCACACCACGACGGCGGCTTGTCCGCCGTTTTTTCTTTGCCCAAAAAGCAGGTACAATGAAGGCACGGGAAGTTCCCCCAGGAGAAATACTTATGCCTACCCCCGATCTTTTGACCCTACTCAACGAGGGAGACCGCCAAACCTTGCTCAGCCTGCCCGGCATCGGGCCGGCCCTGGCCGATCGCCTGCTGCAAGAACGGCCTTTTCTCTCGCTGGAAGACTGCGCGCAGCGTGTTCGTGGCTTGCGCCCCGCCCGCCCGGCAGCCCCCGCCGCCCCCCTCGACGCCCCCCCCGCCCCCGCGCCGGGCCCTCCGCGCCCCAGCGCCTCGATCAGCAGGGGATGCCTGCCGGCGCAGATACGCAGCAGCCCCTGTTCGTCCAGGGCGGGGCGATGACCCCGTACCGCGCGGCTCCAGCGGCGCGCCGCCCGGACCTCGTCGGCCAGCATGACCAGTTCCATCCCCGCCAGCAGGGATGGGACGGCCGCCTCCACGGCCCGATTCAGCTCCAGCAGGATGCGGGCCTCCTCGGCCGCGATGTCCATGCGGGTTTCGGCAAGGCCGTTGGCCAGGCTGACCACCTGGGCCGGCTCCACGAAGAGGGTGGCGCCGGAGTCGGAGCGGTCGTGGACGATGCCGGGCACCCGGCGGCTGTCCCCCGAACGCAGGGGCAGGCAGTAGCGGTCCCCCCGCAGGGTCACCTCGTCGGCGGTGGTCCAGCCGGCGCTACGGGCCTTGCCCATGGCTTGCTGAACCTCGCGGCGGATCTCCCGTTCGCCCTCCTCCAGGCGGCGGCGCAGGCCGGCCAGGCGCCCGCTGGCGGCATCGGCGATGCGACCGTCCGGTTCGAGGCACCGGCGCAGGGCGCTGCTGAGGCGGCCCAGGCTGGTCATGGCCACCGCCGCCTCGCCCCAGGCCGGCGCGGCCTCCCTGAGGCCCGCCAGGCGGTCACGGAAGGCGTCCAGATCCTCGGCGGCCGCCGCCACCGCCACCAGGTCCCCGCCGTCCAGGCGCAGGGGGGCCGGGCGGCGCAACAATTCCCAGGCCCGACCCACCAGGGGGATGTCCAGGCCGGCGGTTCCCTCGGCATCCAGGGTGTCCATGCCGTCGGCAAGGTCGTGCCACAGGGCTACCAGGGGACCGGAAGCAAGGGGCATGCGGGAGCGTACGCGTTCGGCGGCCAGGGCGTTGCGGCAGAAGGAGGCCACCTGGTCGGTCACCCCCGGCCATTCCAGCAACCCGGCCGTGCGCTCGCCCAGCAGGGGCGGCGCCGACGCGCGCAGGGCGTGCAGTTTGTCGAGCAGGGGAATCATCGGCTGGCCATGGCCCGTCTCACCGCCTGTCGGCGGCGTCATCCAGGCGATCGCGGGATTCCTCGAGGCGCTTGCGGGCCTCGTCGGAGGCCCCGTCCACCGCATCCCTGGC
>JALUJS010000712.1 GCA_027056825.1 Candidatus Krumholzibacteriia bacterium
CACACGCACCAGCTTCCCCAAGTACGTGAGCAACATCCTCATTCTCACCGGGGTGTTCGGCACCATCGTCTCCCTCTCCATTGCCCTCGTCGGCGCCTCGGACCTGCTGGAGAACACGGTGAACGTCAGCGGCATGGGGCTGGTGATCCATGGCATGTCCACGGCGCTCTCCACCACCATCACCGCCATCGTCTGCTACCTCTTCTACGGCTACTTCTACCTCAAGCTCACCGACGCCCAGACCAACCTGCTCAGCGCGCTGGAACAGGTGAGCGCCACCTACCTGGCGCCCAGGTTCCAGGTGGAGCCGGAGACCACCCTGTACGAATTCACCGGCCTGGTGCGCTCGCTGCAGAACCTGGTGAAACGGATGGAGAAATCGCACAAGCTGATCATGAAGGTGGAGACCCAGCTGCTGAAGGCGGTGGATCATTACGAGGAGCGCTCGGAGCGCACCGACCAGGAGATGGTCACCATCATCGAACTGCTACGCAAGGGCTTCCGCCTGAGGGAAGGTGAATGAACCAGAACGGCGGTTTCGTCGATCTGCGCCTCAACCGGGAGGAGAACCGCGGCAACGAGAGCTTCTGGCCCTCCTTCACCGACATCATGACCGTGGTGGTGATGATCTTTCTCATCTCCATGGTGGTGGTGTTGCTGCGCAACATGGAACTGGTGAAGGAGCTGCGTCAGACTCTGAAGGCGGAACGCGAGGCGATGGCTCTGGCCAGGGCCGCCGGCGAGGCAAAGCAGAGTCTCAGCGCCCAGCTCCAGGCGGCGCTGGATCAGCTGCATGCCGCCGACCAGCGCATCGACGAGCTGGAGAACCGGGTGCAGCGCCTGCAGGAGCAGAACGAGATCCGCACCCGCGCCATCGCCGACCGGGAGCAGCAGCTCTCGGCGTTGCTGGAGGAACGCAACGACCTGGCACAAAGGGCCGCCCAGCTGCAGATCGACCGGGACCAGGCGCGTAAGGCGCAGCGTACGGCGCAGGAGGCCCGGGAGGCCGCCCTGCGCGAGCTGGAAAAGCTGCGCCGGGAGCGGGACGAGCTGAAAGAGGCGCTGGCGCGCAAGAACCTGCAGGTGGCCGCACTGCAGGGCAAGCTGTCGTTGCAGGAGGAGCAGCTGGCCCAGGCCCGGCAGGAGCGCCAGCGGGTGGAGGACAAGTACCTGAAGCTGGCCGGCGACTACGACGACCTCAAGGTACGCTACGACCGCCTGGTGCGGCCGGCGCGGTCGCCGAAGGGGCATCACCTGGTGGAGGTGCGCTACTACAAGCGCAAGGGCAAATACCACATCGATTGGCGGGACAGCGGCAAAGGCGAGTTCCGCCCGGTCTCCCGCAGGAAGCTGAACGCCATCCTGGAAAAGTTGAAAGAGGCGCACCCGGAAGGGCTCTATGTGAAGGTGATCTTGCCAAAGGGCAACGGCCTCTCTTTCAGCGAGGCTTGGTCCTTCACCAACCAGTTGCACCGGGCCTACGACTATTATTACCAGGAGGCGCCGCCCAGCGAGGACGAAACGGAACCCCCCGGGGCCGGCGACGCCCGGGGTCGCCCCGCCGGGCGTCACTGAATCCCTTTCTTTTTTTCGTCCAGGAGCCAGAGCGGGGCAGCCCAGCCTTTCCGGTTCGGCGCACCAGCCGCTCCTGGCCCAGCACCTGGTGGTTGACCCACTCCTCCAGGGCCCGGAACTGCTCCCGCTCAGCCGTCTTCGATGAATTCCAGCGCGTTGCCGTCGGGATCCCGGCAGAACAGCGCCCGACG
>JALUJS010000713.1 GCA_027056825.1 Candidatus Krumholzibacteriia bacterium
GAACTGGGGCGTGCCGGTGCCCCTCCCCGACCACGAGGGCAAGGTGTTCTACGTGTGGTTCGAGGCGCCCATCGGCTACATCTCCTCCACGCGCGAGTGGGCCCTGGAGCAGGGTGACCCCGAGGCCTGGCGCAAGTGGTGGCAGGATCCCCGGACGCGCCTGATCCACTTCATCGGCAAGGACAACGTGTTCTTCCACGCGGTGATGTTCCCGGCCATGCTCATGGCCCACAGCGAGGACTACGTGCTGCCGGACAACGTGCCGGCCAACGAGTTCCTGAACCTCGAGGGGCAGAAGCTGTCGACCAGCCGCGGGTTCGCCGTGTGGCTGCCGGAGTACCTGGAGAAGTTCGATCCCGACCCGCTGCGCTACACCCTGGCCCGCAACCTGCCCGAGACCCGGGACATGAACTTCACCTGGGAGGGTTTCCAGGCGCGCAACAACAACGAGTTGGGCAACAACTTCGGTAATCTCATCAACCGGGTGCTGTCGTTCACGCACAAGTACTTCGAGGGCGTGGTGCCCCAGTGGTCGCCCGAACTGATGACCGACCTGGACCGGCAGGCCCTGGCCGATGTGGACGCCGACCTCGAGGCCTGGGCCGGCCACCTGGAGCGCTTCGAGATCAAGGCCGCCATGGAGGTCTGTTTCCACGCCGGCCAGGTGGGCAATCGCTACTTCGACGAATCGGCCCCCTTCAGAACCCGCAAGACCGACATGGAGCGCTGCGGCCACAGCCTGGGCGTGAGCATCCAGATCCTCGCGCGCCTGGCGGTGATGCTGGCGCCGGTGGTGCCGTTCGCCATGGAGAAGCTGTGGGGCTGGCTGGGAATGGAAGCCGACCTGTGGCGGGGCGGCTGGGACGAAGGCCGCAAGCCCGTGCCCGCGGGCCGTCCCCTGGGCAAGCCCGAGATCCTGTTCCCGCGCCTGGACGACGAGGTCATCCAGCCGGAGATCGAGCGGTTGAACGGGCTGTTGGGGGATGGTTGAGCCGCAGGAAACCCTCCTTCGGGCTGTCCCCGGTTTGAGGTAGGCCTACGGATCCACCCCCACCTTGCCGGTCTTTTGTGTACCGAGCATCTTCCGCATGATCTTCCGCGGATCCAGGCCCAGGCGGGCGAACTTCTCCACCAGGAACGACGACTGCATGATCAGCCGGGCGGACTTGAGCAGGTAGCCGCGGCGGAAGCCGCTTTTGACCTGCATGTAATCCTTCATCTTCGGCATGTAGAACCTGGCGTAGCACTCGATGATGGCCTGGTCGATCTGGCGGCGCGTCATGGCCCGCGGCCGGATCACCGGCTCGATGAGGTTGTACTTGCGCAGGTCGTGTTCCTCGATGAACTCCGCGTATTCCCGGTGCAGGTCGGTGTAGGGCCAGGGGGTGATGGCCAGGAAGTGGGCGAAATCCGGATCGAACTGTCGGGCCAGCTTCAGGGTCCTGGCGATGGACTCGGGGGTCTCGTCCGGGAAGCCGAGCACGAAGGAGGTCTCGGAGATCATGTCGTGCGCGGCGATCAGGCGCAGGGCCCTGCGCGAGTCCTCGACGGCCAGTTCCTTGTTGATCCCGTCCAGGACGTCCTGGTCCGTGGCCTCGGCCCCCACATAGATGTGCACCACCCCCGCCTGCCGGTACTTGGGCAGGATGGCCTCGTCCCGGACGATGTCCTCCACCCGCGTCTCCATGAGGATCGCGCCGTCCCACCGCGCGGCGATCAGCGCATCCAGCAGCGCCTCCCAGCGCTCGGGATCCCGTGTGGGGTAC
>JALUJS010000714.1 GCA_027056825.1 Candidatus Krumholzibacteriia bacterium
GGATGGTCGAGGGCCTTGCTGACCTGTCCGTAGTTGATGGCGAACATCATCAGATCCTCGAACTGCACCCGGTTGTCCGTGGTCGGACGGGCGTCCACGCTGTAGTCGGTGGTCGGACCGACGTCCAGGTAGTTCAGGGGATCGCTCGCCGCCAGCGTGATGCCGTAGTTGAAGCCCAGGTGGGAGATGTCGCTGGTCGAGACCAGGTTGTCCCCGCTGCCGGGCGTCGTCCCGTCATGCACGTCGCCGAGGTGGTAGTTCAGGGTCCCGCCGGTGATGGCCGAGGCGCCTGACACGTTGCCGCACGTATCGGTCACGTAGGCGGCGTAGTACCAGAAGTCGCGTGCGGCCGGCTCATCGACGTAGGAGGTCGTCGTGGCCGGTACGGTGGCCACCAGGGTCCAGCCGTTGGCCACCGTCACCGGGGCCGCGGGCACGGCGCCCGTGCCGTCATCGTACTCCGGATAATCGCCGAAACCCTTGCGGTAGATCTCGATGAAGTCGGCGTCGCCGCCCGGAGCGGTCCAGCTCAGGGAGATCTGCGTGGTGCCGTCGCTGTCGTTGCCGGTCTTGACCTGGGACGCAGCCAGGTCCGCCACCGTCGGCGGGCTGGTCAGGTCGATGGTCACGTAGCCGGGCGCCCCGGGAATACCGGGCAGCGGGACGTTGTCGCAGTCGCGCACGATGACGTCGGTCACCGTCAGGCTGCCGGTGGCGTCGGCCGTCACGCCGGCCGCCTTGGCCACGCTCACGTAGAGCAGGTCGCCGCCGCCGGTGGGGCCGCAGGGCTCGCCGAGGATGGCCAGGTCCACCGTGTAGCTGCCGCCGCCGTTGTCGACGAACTGGTAGTTCAGGTTGCCGTAGCCATCGGCCCAGGCGCCCGTGCCCGTGGCCACGGTGACGTCCGTGTACATGTCACCGTTGCACAGCACCAGCTCGGGACTGAGCTGGAACGTCACGCTGATCCCGCGCGAGGGCGTGGCGTCCAGGCGGTTGAAGACCACCGGGATGGTCACGCAGGTGTTGGACGGGGTCAGGCAGGCGTCTGCGTCGAGGGCGGCGATGTTGTTGTCGCCGTACTGGTCGCAGTTGCCGCCCACGGAGTCCAGCCAGGGCGCGTAGACGACGTCCCCGCTGATGGCGTCACCGGCCGAGGGGTTGAAGGGGGAGTCGTTCGGCCCGCCGATGTCGCCCCACCAGTTGCAGGTCACATCGGCGGTGGTCGTGGCGTTGGAATAGAACCCGTAGGTGGTATTGCCGTGGATGTTGCAGCCATGAACGGCGGTGGTGATGGTGGCGCCGCCGAAGTCATAGGCCACCACGCCCCAGTCCCAGCCGGTCACCTCGCTGTTGGTCACGGTGAAGTTGACGGGGCCGTAGCCGTAGGCCGTCGGTCCCCAGCTGTCCACCGCACCGGCCCCGATGAAGGTGCTGCCGTCGATGGTCACCGTGATCGCGGCCTTGTCGGCGCCGGCACCCGCAGCGTCGAAGGGCTGCGGCAGGACGCGCGGAGCGCCCATGGCCTTGGCGCCGCTGCTGTAGGCGTACATGGCGTCGCCCAGGGGGTTGGTCACCAGGCCGTTATCGAAGGATCCGTCGGCGTCGACGAAGTAGATACTGGACTGGGATCCGTCCACCGTACAGCCGGAGAAATCCGCCGTGGCCGGGCCGTAGGCCAGCAGGCCCGTGGCGGTCCAGGTATCGCCGGTGTAGGCCACCCCGGTGACGGTGCAGTCGGTCACCGCGCCGACGGCCCCGCCGGAG
>JALUJS010000715.1 GCA_027056825.1 Candidatus Krumholzibacteriia bacterium
GGGCAAGCGCACCCACACCGTGGTCCCCTGGCCAGCCAGCCCGGCCAGGGGACCACGGTGTGGGTGCGCTTGCCCCGCACCGGTGAAAGCGGCCGTGTGCTGCGGACCGTGGCGGAACTGGAGCTGGATGCGGCGGGGCGCCCGGAAACGTCCTGGCAGGCTGAGATCCTGGACCTGCGCGCGGTGGAGCGGCCGGTGGACCCGGCTGCGCTGGAAGGATTCGCGCGCGCCATGGCCGACCGGGGCGCCGGACTGACGCGGGAAATCGCACCCGGGCTGTACCTGGCCCTGGTCGCCCGTCACCGCGAGTGGACCCGCGCCTGGGCGAGGCTGACCCTGCGTCCGGAATCGGGGGCGGCCCACGCCCGCTGGCGCGCCCTGGGGCGCAAGCGTCCGGTAGCGGGGCCGGTGGTGGCCCAACTGGTATGACGGAACCCAATGCGGGCTAAAGCGGGCCGCGCGAAGCGCCGATTGTTTACGGGTGTCATGGCAGGGAGAACACCGGCCCGGGGCCGGGCAACGGAGGCTGAACGATGGAAGCCAAGCAGACCATCCTGATCGTGGACGACGAACCGGATATCCTCGAGACGCTGAGCTACAGTCTCGAGAAGCGGGGGTACGTCGTGCAGACGGCCGCCGACGGGCTCGAGGGCCTGGACCGGGCCAAGCGCACCCCCCCCGACTTCATGATCCTGGACGTCATGCTGCCCGGGTGCAACGGCTATGAGGTCAGCCGCATGCTCAAGGAATGGATGGACAACGACCCGGAGGCCAAGCAGTTCCCCATCATGCTGCTGACGGCGCGCCGGGTGGAATCCCGCGACCGGGAGAAGTTCATCGAGACCTGGTCCCGCGCCGACGCCTGCATGTACAAGCCGTTCGCCCTGGAGGAGATCCTCGGCGCCATCACCGATCTGTGCGGTCAGCAGTCCGCCTGACCATCCCGCCGCCGCGACGGGCCGCGTCGCCGCCGTCCCGCGGCGACGGATTTTCCACCCCCGGCTTGACAAGCCCGATCCCGGGATGTTTTATTCTGCCTTCCGCCTCGCGGAACATTCTGGTGCCTGGGTAGCTCAGTTGGTAGAGCACATGACTGAAAATCATGGTGTCGGTGGTTCGACTCCGCCCCCAGGCACCACCTCCTTTCCCGGAGGAAATCGGGAGCTGGTGTAGCTCAGCTGGTAGAGCAGCTCACTCGTAATGAGCAGGTCTGGGGTTCGAGTCCCCACACCAGCTCCAGGCCATCACCAGGCGGCGCCCCGGATGTCATCCGGGTTTTTTTGTTCTTGTTCCTGCCAATTGGCCCCGCTTGCGCTATCATTTTCCTGTTCCCGCAGGTATCCGGTTTCAGGAGGTCCCATCTTGCCCCTGCGCGTCAGTATTTCCGGAATCCGCGGCGTCATCGGCGACGGGCTGGACGCCGTCACCGTGGCCCGCTGGGCCGCCGCCTTCGGCGCCTGGCTCCCGCCGGGCCCCGTGGTCGTGGGCCGCGACACCCGTTTGAGCGGTCCCATGGTCTTCGACGCCGTGGCCGCGGCCCTGTGTTCCACCGGCCATGACGTGTGGGACATCGGCATCGCCACCACCCCGACCACCGAGGTCGAGGTGCAGGAGAGCAACGCCGTCGGCGGCGTGATCATCACCGCCAGCCACAACCCCGCCCCCTGGAACGCGTTGAAGTTCCTGCAGGGCAACGGGCTGTTCCTGACCGGGGAACACAACCGCGCGGTTCGCGAGCGCTACGAGGATGGCGG
>JALUJS010000716.1 GCA_027056825.1 Candidatus Krumholzibacteriia bacterium
TGGAAGCGCGGCTGGAGCGCTGGGACCACCTCATCCTGGCGGGCATGCAGGGGGACGTCTTCCCCTCGCCCGCGGCCAGGGACGCGGTGCTGACCGCGCCCTTGCGCCGGAAGCTGGGCCTGCCCGGCTGGCGGGAGCACCTGGGCCTGGAGGCCGAGCTGATGCTGCGCCTGCTACACAACGGCGGACGGGTGACGGTGACCTGGCCCTGCGAAGTGGACCAGGAGCCCGTGCTGGTCAGTCCCCTGGTCGAAAGGCTGGTCCTGGCCCTGTATCCGGATTCTGAGCGGCTGGCCGCGGCCATGAGTCCCCAGGACCGGCCTCCACTGGTAAGGGCCCGCGCGGCGGACGTCACGGCGCTGGCCGAAGCCCAGGCCCGCTTCAAGGCCGAACCCAGGCCGGCGCCGGCGTTGGCGCCCACGCGGCCCCGGATCCTGCTCAGCTGGTCGGCGCTGAAACTCCTGCTGGATTGTCCCTACCGTTTCCTGCTGGAGCGCGGGTTCGCCCTGCGCCGGGAGGAGGACCTGCGGCGGGAGTTCGGCCGCATGGACTACGGCAGCCTGGTACACGAGGCCCTCTGCGATTTCCTGGCTCCCGACGGCGCGGGACCGGCCGCGCTGCTCGCCGGGGACGCCGAGGCGGCCCTGCAGGCCCTGGACACCGCCGCGGTGGCGCGATTTTCCCGGGGCAGCGATGCCCTGCCGGTCCGCCGCCTCTGGCTGGACACCTTCCGCCGGGCCATGCCGGGAATCGTCAGGGTGGAGATCCGGCGGCGCATGACGTGGCGGCCCCTCCTGCTGGAGCGGAAATTCCGTCTGCCCCTGGTCCTGCTGGTCGACTGGACGCGCGGGCTGTGCGGAGACCTGGGGCTGGACCTCGCGCCGCGGACCGGTTGGGACGGCGCGGCGGACGCGGCCGGGGACATCGCCCTGCGGGGCACGCTGGACCGGGTGGACGCCTGGTGCGAGGACGAAAACCGCCTCGCGGTGCTCGACTACAAGACCGGGTCGGCGCCCTCGGCGCGGAAGGTGCAGAACCTCGAGGATCTCCAGGTCCTGCTCTACGCCGCCGCCGTGGAAATGGGGGCGGTGGATACGGACCTCTCCGGGGCCAGGGTCATCGAGGGGGCCTACTACGCGGTGAGCGAGAAGAAACAGGGACCGCCCGGAAAACCCCATCTCGACGGTGCGGGCGACGCGGGCCGGGAGCTGCTGGCCGCGGGCATGGTCCGCCTCATCGACCTGTCCCTCGAGGCCGCGGCCACGGACGCGCGGTTCCCCCTGCTTTCGCCCCAGGGGCGGCAGGCGTCGGCTGCCAACCTGCCCTGCGCCCGCTGCGATATGCGCGGGATCTGCCGCATCGAGGAGGAGCGGGGCCGGCCGGAATATCCGGCCTCCCTGTGGCCGATCCTGGACCGGGTGGTCCACAAGCAGGAGGGATCGTGGTGAAGCGGGATCCGGGACACCAGGACCGTCGGTTCGATCCCTTGCGGGAAGCCCGGGCGGTCCAGCGCCTGGCCGCCTCCCCCGACGTCTCGGTGGTCCTGAAGGCCGGAGCGGGTTCGGGCAAGACCCACACCCTGGTGGATCGATTCGTGCGGCTGTGCGTGGAGGCGCCCGCGGTCCTGCGCACGGGCGGCGGGGACGGAAACTGGCCGGGAATCCATCCCCGTTCCATCGTGGCCATCACCTTCACCCGCAAGGCGGCCGTGGAAATCAAGGGGCGCCTGCTGCAACGGGCCCTGGGCCTGGCC
>JALUJS010000717.1 GCA_027056825.1 Candidatus Krumholzibacteriia bacterium
CCCTGAAGCAGGGGGTGATCGACGGCCTGGACCACACCCCGATGGTGTGCAACATCACCAAGAAGTTCGAGGTGGCCAAGTACTTCACCCAGATCAACTACGCCCAGGGCCTGTTCATCCACCTCATCAACAAGGCCTGGTTCAACAGCCTGCCCAAGGACCTCCAGAAGACCCTGATCGACGTGATCCGGGAGGAGTGCGCCAAGACCCGGGTGCTGACGCGACAGCAGGAGGAGCGGGAGATCGAGAAGGCCAAGGCCAACGGCATCCAGTTCTTCCATCTGCCCGAAGAGGACATGCAGCAGCTCCGGACGAAGGGTGACGTCGTGCACAAGGAGTGGGCCGACCGGATCGGGCCCGACTACCTGAAGAAGGTGCAGGACTTCATGGGCTACAAGCTCTAAAGGCTCGACCGGGCCGGGGACCGCGTTTGAGGTCCCCGGCCCTTTGTCTCTCGTGCGGGAGGAGCCGCGGATGTTTCGGAAGGCCCTGTACTACCTGGATCGGGTCCTCACGTTCTTCGAGGACTGGACCCTTTTTCTTACCGTGATGGTCGCACTTCTGGCCTTGTTTGTGAGCGTTGTCACGCGGTACACGATCACCTACACCCTGACCTGGCCCGAGGAGCTGGTGCGGGAGGTGATCATGTACACCACCTTCATCGGCAGCTCCGCGGCCGTGAAGAACCGGGCGCTCATTCGCATCGACGCGCTGCCCAACCTGGTCCCCTGGATCCGAAAGCCCCTCGACTTCCTGAACCACGCCGCAGTTCTCGTGTTCGCCGTGTTCATGACCTACTACGGCTGGAAGCTCGTCAAGCTCCAGTACGTGACCCACCAGACGACGATCATCCTGAAGATCCCCCAGTACCTGCTCTACTGCATGCTGCCCCTCATGGGGATCCTGATGATCCTGCGGCTCATCCACGTGGTCACCGAGGACATCACGGGCAAGCCCATCCGGAAGCCGGGCGAGACGCAGGCGGGGTGAGGCCGGGAGACAGGCATGGACAATACCATCTATTACGTGCTGCTTTTGCTTCTTGGAGGGCTCGCGTCCACCATCCCGGTGTACATGTGCCTGTTCTTCACGGGCGTGCTGGGCATGGCGGTCTTCGCGGCCACGTCGATGCCCTTCGACGTCCAGTCGATGCTGCTGGTCCAGGGCTTCTACCGGAGCATGGACAAGTTCGCCCTGGTCGTCGTGCTCTTCTTCATCCTGTGCGGGAACATCATGACCTCCGGGTCCATCGTGGACAAGCTCATCAAGACCGCCAAGGCGGTGGTGGGCATCGGCGGGTTCATGATCCCGGCCCTGATCGCGGAGGGCTACGACGAGGACTACACCGTCGGCGTCATGACGGCGGCGCCGATCCTCGGGATCATCATCCCCCCGAGCATCTCCATGATCCTGTACTCCATGATCACCAACGACTCCCTGGCCGCCCTCTTCATGACCGGGTTCGTGCCGGGGGTGCTGATCATGGTGTCCTTCTGCGTGTACACCTACTTCGTGTGCCGCCGGAGCGGGTTCAAGCTGGTGAAGCCCCCCTCCTTCCGGGAGCTCCTCGCCGTGCTCCGGGAGAGCTTCTGGGCCCTGATGCTCCCGGTGATCATCTTCGGCGGGATCTTCTCGGGGGCCTTCACGGCCAACGAGGCCGCCGTGGTGGCGTGCGTGTACGCGTTCATCGTGGAGCTGTTCATCCACAAGGACATGGGGTTCCGGGACGTGAAGAAGGTGGTGGTCTCCTC
>JALUJS010000718.1 GCA_027056825.1 Candidatus Krumholzibacteriia bacterium
CCCTGAAGGACCGGCTGGGGTTTACGAACATCCGCTCGGCCTCCACCGGGGGCGCGGCCCTGGGGCCCGACACGTTCCGGTTCTTCCACGCCCTGGGCGTGAACCTGAAGCAGATCTACGGCCAGACCGAGATCTCGGGCATCTCGTGCATCCACCGGGACGGGGACATCAAGTTCCAGACCGTGGGCAAACCCATCCCCGAGACCGAGATCCGGATCCACAACCCCGACCCCAAGGGAATCGGCGAGGTCATCTCCCGAAGCCCGGCCCTGTTCATGGGCTACTATAAAAACGAGGAGGCCACCCGCGAGACCATTATCGACGGGTGGCTGTATTCCGGCGACGCCGGCTACTTCGACGAAGACGGGCACCTGGTCATCATCGACCGCATGAAGGACATCATGACCCTGAAGACGGGCGAGCGCTTCAGCCCGCAGTTCATCGAGAACAAGCTGAAGTTCAGCCCGTACATCAAGGAGGCGGTGTGCATCGGCCACGACCGCGACTACATCATCGCGCTCATCTGCATCGACTACGGCATCGTGGGCAAGTGGGCCGAGGACCGGCGCATCAACTACACGACCTACACCGACTTGGCCTCCAAGCCCGAGGTGTACGACTTCATCGAGCAGGAGGTCCGCAAGGTCAACGAGACCCTCACCGAGCACCAGCGCATCCGGAAGTTCGTGCTCCTGTACAAGGAACTGGACGCGGACGACGACGAACTGACCCGCACCCGAAAGGTCCGCCGCCGGTTCATCGACCAGAAGTACGCGGACATCATCGAGGGGATCTACGCGGGCAAGCCCGAGATCCACATAGACACCGTGATCCGGTACCAGGACGGCAAGACCTCCCACCTCAAGACCGTGCTCAAGGTGCGCACCCTGTTCGGAGAGGATGCCCCGGGGCCGGAGGGGGACAGCAGGGCGGCGCAGGCCTGATCGCGGAAGCCCATGCCCCACCCCGGTGAGTCCCGGCCGCAGGCCGGTCCCTGAACGAACGGAGCGGAGAGACCATGGAGTTCTATGTTCAGCTCATCGTGAGCGGTCTGGTCCTGGGGTCCATCTACGCCCTGGTGGCCCTTGGATTCGCCATCATCTACAAGTCCACCAGCGTCGTGAACTTCGCCCAGGGCGAGTTCCTTATGATCGGCGCGTACTTCTGCCTGTCCCTGGTGGTGGACTACCGGATCCCGTGGTTCTGGGCGTTCCTGCTGACGATCCTGTTCGCCATCGTCCTGGCGCTCTTGGTGGAGCGCCTGATCCTGCGGCCCATGATCGGGGAGCCGGTGATCTCCATCATCATGGTGACCATCGGGCTCTCGTCGGTGCTGCGGAGCATCGTGACCGCGGTGTGGGGCACCCAGATCCGCACCTACGATCCCCCGCTGTTTCCGGACGCGCCCATCGACGTGGCCGGCATGCCGGTGAGCCAGGTGTACCTGTGGAGCTTCGGGCTGTCCCTGGTGCTGCTGCTGCTGTTCGGGCTCTTCTTCAAGTACTCCAAGGCCGGGGTGGCCATGCGGGCCACGGCGTTCTCGAACCAGGTGGCCCTGTCCATGGGGATCAGCGTGAAGCGGATCTTCGCCCTGGCCTGGTGCATCGCCTCCGTGGTGTCGGCCATCGGCGGCATCCTCATCGGCAACATCAACGGCATCAACATCTCCCTGGGCCACTTCGGGCTGAAGGTGTTCCCGGCCGTGATCCTGGGGGGCTTGGACTCGGTGCTGGGGGCGGCCCTGGGGGG
>JALUJS010000719.1 GCA_027056825.1 Candidatus Krumholzibacteriia bacterium
CGGAGGCGACAACGGCCTGATCGCCATGGTGGTGCTGCCGTTGCCGCTGGTTCTCTCGGTCCTGTGGGGCTGGGCGGTGATGGCCGCGTTTCCCGGCCGGGCCCTGGTGATGGCAGCGGGCGCGGCGGTCATCGTGGCCGCGCTGCTGGAACCGGGCCCCATGATCGCCCAGGCGGGCGTCAACATGGCTGCCGGCCTGGGGGCCGGATGGGCCCTGCGCATGCGGTTGCGGCCCGACGCGGCCCTGGTCCTGTGCGCGGGGATCCTGGTGCCGATGGCGGTGTGGTCGGTGCGCCAGGTCGGCGTCGACGAGCAGATGTCCCTGCTGCGCCAGGACATGACGACGGTGTTCGAGTCCCGGATTCCCGCATCCGCCACGCCGCAGCAGCGGCAGGAGGCCCTGGACCGGGAGTTGAAGCGGCTGGACGCGGTCCTCGACGTTCTGGCCAGGATCTACCCGGCCATGCTGGCGACCGGCCTGCTGACCCAGGCGTTGCTGATCCTGGGCCTGGTCTGGATGAGCGCCCGGATCACCGGGGGCCTGACCCAGGGACGGCGGTTCGGATCCTTCGCCAGGTTCCGGGTCCCGTTCGGCGTGGTCTGGCTGTTCATCGCGGGTCTGGGCCTGATCGTGACCAGGGCCGAGCCCGCCGCGACGGCGGGCCTGAACCTTGCCCTGCTGACGGCCCTGGTGCTGAGCATCCAGGGGATCGCCGTACAGGTCGAGGTCCTCGGCCGGATGCTTTCACCGGCCGGGCGCATGATGTACTGGCTGGTGATGGGTATGTTCTTCGCCCCCCTGGTGGTCGCCGCGGGCGTCCTGCTGGGGCTGGCGGATCAATGGCTCGATTTCCGGAAGCTCGACGCTGCGGAGGTCGATGAGGATGAAAAGGTGGTCTGAACAATGGATGTGATTCTGCTGCAGGACGTCGAAGATCTGGGCCGGATGGGACAGACCGTCTCGGTGGCCCGGGGCTACGCCCGCAACTATCTGCTGCCCCAGGGCATGGCCCTCGAGGCGACGCCCGGGAACATGAACGTGGTCCAGGAGCACATGAAGCTCGAGGCCAAGCGGGACGACCTGCGCCGGGCCGACGCCGAAAAGCGGGCCGCGGAGCTGGGCGAGATCTCGTGCACCATCTCGGTGCAGGCCGGCGACGACGACAAGCTCTTCGGATCGGTCACCGCCCGCAACATCGCGGAGGAACTGGCCACCCAGGGCGTCGAACTGGACCACAAGCAGGTCGTGCTGGAGGAGCCCATCAAGCAGTTGGGCGTCTATTCCGTGCCGGTGCGTCTGCACCCGGAAGTCGAGATCACGGCCAAGGTCTGGGTCGTCAAGTCCTGACCCCGCGGCCTTCGTGTGGGAACCGAAATCCGGATGCGGGGTTGGATGGCCTTTGCCCCCTCCGGTCGGCCGGCATCGGGGTGCCCGGGTTGATGGGATCGGTGCGGGGCCGGAACCACGCGCGGTGGCCGGGTACGGCCGACGGTGCGGCGTGGTCGCTCCCGACCCTAGCAAGGAGTGTTGAACATGTCCTCTCGTAACCGTGTCCTGCTCGTCGGGGCCCTGCTGGCGGCCCTGGCTTTCCTCACCGGCTGCAACCAGGCAGCGGACAACGGGCGGTCGGCCTACCTGCCCCTGTACGGGGATGGCGCCAAGGACACCACTCCCGTCCTGGCCCGCGTCGGCGACATCAAGATCACCGACCGGGACGTCGATCTTTTCCTGGACGAGCTTCCCAAGGGCCAGCGGTCCCGCTACAACGGCCCCGACGGCCGCCGCCTGGCCCTCAAGCACATGGTGGACAAGGCGGTCCTGGCCCTCGGCGCCATCGATCGCGAACTCTATCGCGATCCCGACGTGGCCCGCCAGCTCATCGCCCTGCGTCGCAACACCCTCGAGGACGCCATGACCAACTACGGTCTGCTGCGCGGCGTCCAGCCGAGCGAGGAGGAACTCAAGGAGTTCTTCAAGGAAAACCGCGACAAGTACCGGCAGCTGGGCACCGTCCGGGCCCGGGACGTGATCACCAAGACCCGCGAGGCCGCCCAACAGGCCTACGACCGCCTGCAGCGGGGCGGTCCCAAGGACGGATGGCCCTACGTGGTCCACGATTTCTGCGTCAACGAGCAGGTGAAGGAGCGGGACGGCGAACTGGGCTGGTTCAACCGCGGTGGCTTCGTTCCCTACGTGCGCGATGCCGAGCTGTTCACCACCAGGGCCTACGACCTTCCCGACGGCCTGAATCCCCCGGTGAAGATCGGTGACCGCTGGCACGTCATCGAGATCCTCAGCCGCCAGCCCGAACGTCCGAAGACCTTCGCCGAAGCGCGGGACCAGGTGCTGAAGGACATGCTGCCCGGCTATCAGGACGCGATCATCAAGGATTACCTGCTCAAGGCCCGCAAGGACTACGGGGTCGAGCTGTACGGGGAGTATGCGCCCGGCAAGGGCCTGTCCGTGGACGAGATCTTCGCCCGGGCCATGGCCCTGACCGATCCCCAGGAGAAGCTGGACCTGTTCACCCTGATCCACACCGACTACCCCGAGAGCGACCGGGCCGACGACGCCCTGTTCATGGCGGCCCAGGTGTCCCTGGAGCAGTGGCTGGACACACGGATCGCGGGCCGGTACCTGAAGATGCTGGTGGACGAATATCCCCAGAGCGAACTTGTTGACGACGCCAGGTACCTGCTGGAGAATCTCAACAACCCCGAAGTCCTGAGCCGTCTGCGGGGTGGAGGATCCGTCAAGGAGCAGTAGGATCATGAAGACCGGTCGCCGGGCGGGAATTCTGGCTGTCATGTTGCTGGCCATGGTCTGGCCCCTGGCCGGCCGCGCCACCGGTCCCGAGGGCGCCGGGGAACCGGCCGCAGTCCACGCCCGGCTGACGTTCGGCCGGGATGTGGACCGCGCCACGCGGACGGTGGTCCAACCCGCCGGCGAGTTTCCCGCCACGGTGGGGAAGGTCTACTGCCTGGCGCGGGTCACCGGGGCCCTGGCTCCGACCACCGTGACCTTCGTCTGGTACCGCGAGGGCCGGACCATGGCCCGGGTCGAGCTCCCCGTCCGGTCCGCCGATTTCCGGACCTGGTCCTCCAAGCGGATCATGCCGGCCTGGACGGGTTCCTGGGAGGCGAAGGTGCTCGATGACCAGGGAATGGTCCTGGGCGAGGCCGCCTTCGCCGTCACCGGATCGGATGACGATGACCACTAGGTCCCTGAAGCGCCTGATTCACGGCGGTTGCCTCCTGGCGGCCGCCGTCCTGCTGTCCGGAGCGATCGCCGGTTGCGGTGGAACGAAGTCCAGCGGACCGGCCGGGACCACGCCCCTGGCGGGCAACCGCGCCCAGCAGGCGGAACACCTGCTGTCCCAGGTCCGGGACTACGACCTGAGAGGACGCTGGTCCCAGGTGGTGCGGACCACCGGCGTGCTGCTGGACTACTACGGCGACGATCCCCGCTGCGCCGACGCCCTCGTCCTGGCGGTGCCCGCGGCCCTGCAGGCCGGCGACCCGGATGACGCGCTGCAGATGGCCGGACGCCTGGCCGGCGATTTCGGGGGCGATCCCCGCCTCTTGCCGACCCTCGCCGGCGCCCGCGACATCGCGGTGTCCGGCCGGGACACTGTGACCGCCGCGGCGTTCGAAGTCATGATGTGGCGGCGGGACCCTGCCTGGGTGCTGCCGGATTCGGCGGTGGTCTCCCCGTTGCCGTTGGTTTCCCGCCTCGACGGCGCCGGACTCGATCGCCTCGCGCGCCTCTTTCCCGGGCCGGACACCGCCGGTCTCCTGGGCTATCACCGGGTCCTCGTTCTGTCGCGGCTCGGGCGGAAGGCCGAGGCCGCGGCCCTGGCGCAGACCCTCGCCGCCAGCCTTCCCGGCGAGCGGTGGGCGGCCGCAGCCGTGGCTGCGGCCACAGGCGGCTCGCTGTCCGAAGCGATTCCGGGTCCTGCCGCTGGCCCCCGCAAGATCGGTCTGCTCGTGCCCCTGACCGGCCGCTACGCAGGCTACGGCAACGCCATGGACGAGGCCGCCCGGCTCGCCATCGCCCATGTGAGCACCGAATCGGACATGGAAATCGTCCTGGAGGACCTGGACACCGGTGCCGATCCCGTCACCGCGGCCCACATGGCCCGACGCCTGTGTGCGGATCCGGCCGTGGAGGTCATCGTGGGCGCCCTGCGGACCGGCACCACCGTGGCCGCCGCCTTGGTGGCCTCGGGCCGGGGCGTGCCGCTGGTGTCGCCCACGGCCTCCAACGAGCGCATCGCCACCCTGGGCGGGGGCATCTACCAGACGAACCTGGATGACCAGCGGGAGGTCATGGCGCTGGCCGACCTGGCCGTGGACGTCCTGCTCAAGAAGCGCCTGGCCATTCTCGGGCCGGACACGCCCACCGGCCACCACCTGGCCGACCTGTTCGCCGGCCGGGTCGATACCCTGGGCGGGATGATCGTGGCGGAGGCCTACTTCCCGCCGTCGGTCACCGATTTCCGCGCCCAGATCCTCGAGATCCGGCGCCGCGAGCCCGAAGCGGTTTTCGTGCCCTGCACCTTCGAGCAGATGACCCTGCTGGGCCCCCAGCTGGACTTCCACCACCTTGGCGCCCTGGTGCTGGGGCCCGGCGCCTGGAGCACCGTCACCCCCTCCAAGCAGCAGGCCGCGGCCTTCGAGGGCGTGATCTTTCCCGACGCCCAGGCCCGTTTCCCCTCCTCGTGGGTGGAACAGTTCAGCGGCGGGTGGCCCCGGGACGTCTACAGCGCGGAGCAGACCACCGTGGCCCGCATGACCTACCTGGCCGTGCGCCAGGTGGTCGCCACTTGTCTGGAGACCGGTTGTCGCGGTCGCGAGGATCTGGCGCGGGCCCTGGCCGCGCGCCTTTCCGCGGGTGGGGACCAGGCCGGCGGCGGGGTGGACCTGGACCGGCTGGGCCAGGCCCTGCGCCTTGTCCGCAAGGGCCGGACCCTGGTTTTCCCGGCGGCGTTGTTCCGTCCGGGGATGGCCGCGGCGGACACGGTCACGGCGGAAGCCGGCGAGGATTCCCTGTCCGGATCCCTCGCGAATCCCCTGGGGGGCGGGGCGGAAGCTACGGACGGCTCCCGCTGAGGTCGATGTAGGGGCTGCGAAAATTCCAGGTCATCTCGATCCAGCGACCCTCCCGGGGGTCCACCCGCCAACCGAATTTCCACTGCTTCACCGCTTCGAGCACCGCCTTGCCGAAAACCGGGCTGCCGTTGGTGGCCAGGATGATGGTTTCGCGGACGAGTCCGTCCGGACCGACGAAGATGCCCACCTTCACGAATACCACCGGAGTGCGGCGGTCTGCTTCCGAACTGTCCAGAGGGTATTCCGGGTTGACCTGCTTGAGGAGATACCAGTCGGGGTTGGATTGGCTGGGGAGCTTCAGTTCCACCTGGTCTTTCTGCGCCGTGTCGGCCGTCAGGTCGTCCGGGCGCGCAACCTCGAGCGCCGGCTTGGCCTCGCTGTCGTTGGGAACCGGAACCTTCTCCTCGGCCCGCGGGTCATTCCTCTCCTCGGGCAGGATGACGGCCGGGGGAGGAGGCTTGCGGAGTGATTTCGGCAACTGGTGGGACCGGTCGCTTCCCTCGTCGATGGAGACCTCGGGCATGATCCGCAGCTCGCCCGGTTTTCCGTAGTGTTCGAACTTGCGCCGGACGACCTGCGCGTCCGGACCCAGCCAGGCGAGGATCAGCAGGATCACCACCGCGGCCACGCCCGCCCAGGCCAGCCGCCGTACGTTGCGCCGTTTGAACTCGGCCTGGGCGCGGGTGGTGTAGGCCTGGTCCGGTTCCCGTTCCCCGGTCGGGCTTTTCACCGTGCGCTGCCTGGGCTCCGGGCGTTCCATGTCTCGCCTGTGCGTTCGAGGTGCCATGTGGTGGTCCGCTTCTGTCCGGGCCGCACGGCGGCCAGGAGGTGGTGATCCCCGGCGGCGGGCAACAGCATCCGGTATGAGGATACGGCGTCGGCCGCCGGCGGACCAGCGGGTCCGGGAAGCTGGACCGTGAAGTTCCCGTCCCAGATCAGGGGATCCGGCGTGGGCTGGGCCACGGGGAGTCCGCAGGCGTCCAGGATCCGCTCCAGGTCGACCCGGGGAAAAGCGGTGCCGGATGGTTCCAGG
>JALUJS010000720.1 GCA_027056825.1 Candidatus Krumholzibacteriia bacterium
GCTGAGCGCAGCCGGTGGGCCGGACCGTGCCGGGACCGCGGGAACCGCGCGCGACCTGGGCGGGATCGCCCCCGCCGCGGCCCAGGTGGACCGGGCGGTGCTCTATCCCAACCCCCTTGGCGACAGTCCGCTCACGGTGCGTTTCTTCAGCGCGGACGATCATCCCGCGCGGTTCTGGGTCCACAACCTGGAAGGGGAGGTGGTTCTGGAGACGAACCTTTCCGCCCTTGCCGGAGAGGTCAATGAACGGACCGTGGATCTCTCGCAACTGGCCAGCGGACTCTACGTCTGCCGCCTGCAGTACAGCACGACCGCCGGGCGCGTGATGCGCACCATGACCCTGGCGGTGGAACGATAGCCGGTCCGCGGACCGGGAAAGGGAGAACAGCATGTTCAGGAAAGCTCTGCCGTTTGTTCTGGCCGTTCTCGTGGCCACCACCGCAGCTGCCGCCCGGGCCGGTTCCGACGCGGAGGCCCCCGGCGCGTCCAGGGCCGCCTGGTTGATGCAGAGGCCGGCGCTGGAGGATCGGGCCCTGGTGGGCTTCGCCTCCGGTCAGGTAGAGATCGGCGGCGCCGCGGCCGAACCGGTGACCGCCTTGAGCGGCGGTGACGACGGGGGCGGAAGCAGGAAGGCCCTGCACATCCTGTCCTCCCTGGTCCTGCCCGGCAGCGGCGAGGCCATGCTGGGCTACCGGCGCGGCTACCTCATGATGGCCGCCGATATTTTTGCCTGGACCCGGGTCTTCAAGTACGACAGCGACGGTGACGACCTGCAGCAGGAGTTCTTCCAGTTCGCCGACGACCACTGGAGCCTGGACAAGCTGACCGCGGCCTACGCCGGGCAGTCCATCGGGGACTACGTCTACGATCCGAACGAACTGGAGAACGACCAGGGCGTGCCCCTGGGGCAGGCCTACATGGACATCACCACCATCAACAGCATCGACGACCTGCAGGGCAATCTCCCGTTGTACGTGAGCGTCGAGGCCGATCACTGGGAGTACTACGAGAACCTGGGCAAGTGGGACCAGTTCGTCTTCGGCTGGGATGACTTCGTCAATCCCTACGACACGGTCCTGACCGGAGGCTACGTGCCCACCGGCACCCTGCAGGACCTGCGGCAGCCGTTCACCTCGAAGAACCGCGACCTCTACCGCGAGATGCGGGGCGCATCCGACGACGCCTATTCCAAGCGGGACACCTGGCTGATGGTGAACGTCGGCCTGCGCATCTTCAGCGTGATCCAGACCGCCTACCTGGACGGGGTCCTCGGGGGCGGCGGCGAGCCCCGCAAACTGGAGGTTTCGGGGCACGAGATCAGCTTCCGCGCCCAGCCCATGGGCAAGGACCGGGGCCTGATGGCCGCGGCGGTGAGTTTCTGACGGCGACGAGAACCCGAAAGAGAGGCAAGGCGTGAAGAATCTGAAGGGGCGGTTCGGCAACCTGGGTGCGTGGACCCTCGCGGCGGCGATCCTGGTCGTCCTGGCCGGTGCGGCAACCGCGGACGCCGGTTGGGACCGGCAGGGCTTCGCCGGCGGTTCGGCCTACTGGCGTGACCAGTTGTTTCCCGGCGGCGGCGCCGAGGCCTGGATGCAGATCGGCGGCGAGGGGTTGCAGGACCAGCCGCGCGAATTCGGCGGCGCCGTGGACCGGCGGAACGACCAGGCCGGGCCCTCCAACCTGGGCGAGAAGTTCAAGGCCGGCCTGCTGTCGGTGGTCTTGCCGGGGGCGGGCCAGTTCTACAA
>JALUJS010000721.1 GCA_027056825.1 Candidatus Krumholzibacteriia bacterium
GGTGACCACGCCCGGAGCAAGGGCCAGGGCCGCGGCCGCCGAGTTCACGGGTGCGGTTTCCAGGTCATCGGCGCCGATCACGCCCACCGGCCGCACCAGGCCGGGCATGGCCGCGGGCACGCGCGAGCCCACCACCTCCAACGGCGGGGTCAGCCAGAGGGTGTCGCCGTCGGCGATGACGAAGGCGGGCAGGGAATCAGCGGGGGCGGATTCCTGCGCGACGGCAGACCCCACCCCGGCCAGCAGGAAGGAAGCCAGCGCAAGCAGGACGCCTGCGCGCAATGGGCGCTGCATGACAAAACCTCGTCGGACCCGGGATCAGGTCGTCTCGGGTTCGGTCTTGGGCTTGGGTTTGGCGTTCCACAACCGGGACGCCAGCACCAGGCCGATGATCGCCATGGGGATCATGGCCAGGGGCCACGCCCGCCAGTTGGCCGGATCGGTGGCCGCGCCGGTGATGTGGCCGGCGGCGTCCAGCTCCTCATGCGGCAGGATCAGGGCGTAGGTGCCCGACATCACCGCGGTGCCAAGATAAACAAAACCGTCGATGATGCCCACCGCGATGCCCGCGTTGCGCGCCCCGCCGAAATCCATGCTCGCGGTGCCCGACAGCATGCCGTGCACGCCGATCACCGCCATGGACATCAGGATCACCAGCCAGCCCACGAACGGCGTCTGGTAGGTGAACACCAGCACGATCGAACCGGTGAGCATGACCCCGTACAGCAGGCCCGCCACCGGCCCGCGCCGCGACTGGAACACGTGGTCGCTGATGGCCCCGGCGATCACCCCGCCGGTGATGCCGGCGATGCACAGCAGCAGGCCCCAGTTGTCGTATACGAAGGTCGATTTGAGCCCCAGCACGACGTCGGTCTGCTTGGCGAAGGTGCGGAACCACTGCATGATCGCCTGCCGCAGGAACCCGCTGCAGAACTCGATGAAGGCGATGGTCATGATCACGGGGTTGCGCAGCATCATGCCGAAGACCTTCAGCGCACCCATGCGCGGACCTTCGTCGCCGCTGGTCGCGTCCCCCGTGTTGAAATCCTCCAGTCCCGCCTGCGAGGGCCGGTTGCGCACGATCAGGAAATCGATGAGCCAGAAGATCCCCAGCAGGATCGCCGGCATGAAGAAGACCCAGACCAGCCCCATGCCGTTGAGGATCATGTCGCCCAGGTCGAAGGCGAAGTAGATGCCCAGGGAGATGAGGATGCCGAAGATGGCCCCGAACACCCCGCGCTCGCGCACGTGGAACCACGGCGCGTTGACCTTGACGATGGCCACCGCCCCGAAGCTCTGGAAGTACATGTTGAGCGAGTAGAGGATCGAGAAGATCACCACGAAGTGCGCGGACAGCAGGTGGGACATGGGCCCCTGGTGCAGCAGCGACCACGAGGCCAGGCCCATCAGGGCGTTCATCACCAGGGCGCCGCCCGCGCCGGTGAGGATGGAGAAACGCCCCCCCAGCCGGTCGGTCAGCGGGCCGTTGATGATAAAGGAGAACCCGTAGACGATGGTCCCCCACATGAAGATCACCCCGAAGTCGGAGTTGCCCATCAAGGGGCTGCCGTCCAGCCCCTTCATCTCCTCGAAGGCGAACTTGCTGATTTTCAGGTTGTAGCGCCCCATGTACAGGAAGGCGTAGGTCAGTCCCAGCGGCAGCCAGTTCATCAACCGCCGCCGTTTGTAACCCTTGTCGTGGCCCACTTCCACCGTCGGCAACCGGTAGAAGATGATCGCGACGATGATCAGCAGGAGCACCACCGGGGAGAACTCCTGCAGCCACTGGGGAAGCGAGGCGTGAAAGGCGTGGAACCAGTCGAACATGGAACACTCACTCCTGGTTGCGGGGTGTGAATCGTCGCGGGATCATAACCCCGGCCCGGGGCGTTTGCCAGCATTCCTTGGCGCGTTCAGTCCCGCCGCCGGATCACCACCAGGGTGATGTCATCGGACTGGGGCACCCCCGCGGTGTGCTCGGCCACCGCGGCCAGGATGGCCTCCTGGATGCCCGCGGCCGGCAGGTGGCGATTCTCCAGCACGACCCGGCGCAGGGCGTCCTCGCCGAACATGGCGTCCGGATCGTCCTCCTCCACGCCCGGCCCCACCGCCTCGGTGATACCGTCGGTGTAAAGAACGATGACGTCGCCCGGCGCCAGGGTGATCTCCTCCTGCTGGTACACCTGCCCCTCCAGCATGCCCAGCAGCAGGCCCCCCCGGCCCAGCTCGGCGATGCTTCCGTCCCGGCGGACCACAAGGGGCGGGTTGTGGCCGGCGTTGGTGCAGGTGAACCGCCCGCTGCCGGTATCCAGCAGACCGTAGAAGAAGGTGGCGAACATGTGCGGGTCGGTGGAACGCACCAGCAGTTCGTTGACGCTGGCCACCACCGAGGCCACCGACCCCGGATGCAGCACCTGGCCGTGAAGGCTGGCCTGCAGGTTGGACATCAGCAGGGCCGCAGGCATGCCCTTGCCCGAGACGTCCCCGATGGCGATGCCGACCAGGTCCTCGCCCTGGGCCAGGAAATCGTAGTAGTCGCCGCCGATCTCACGGCTGGGGATGCTGGTGCCCACCACCTCGTAACCCTCCAACTCCGGTGCCGCCGCCGGCAGCAGCCGCTCCTGGATGGCCCGGGCCGTGGCCAACTCCTGCTTGAGCCGGTCGTTGGCCAGGGCGATCTCCCGGCCCTTCTTCAGCGACGCGGTCATCTCGTTGAAACCCGCGGCCAGGTCCCCGAACTCGTCCTCGTTGGGCACTGCGACGCGCGTATCCAGGTCGCCCCCGGCCACGGCGGTCATGCCCCGGTGCAGGGCGTGCACCGCCGAGACGATGCCCTCGGTGATCCGCACCCCGAAGAACACCGCGAACAACTCCAGGACCAGGAACAGCACCACCAGCAGGCCGAGCACCACCACCACGGCGATGTTGAGGTTGGATTCCCCGTGGAAGAAATCGGCGCTGATCTCCGGCCAACCCACCTTGAGGTTGATGAAAACCATATCCTGATGGATGCCGTCGGGGTGGTATTCCAGGACCGGGAACAGGGTGCCCCCGAAGAACATGGTCTTGTCCCAGAAGGGGGAGTCCGGCGCGATGTCACGGGTACTGACCTTCAGTCCCGGAAAGAGCTTGCGTTCATCCTCGGTCGCTGAACCCAGCACGAGGTTTCCATCCTGCTGGCGCGCGCTGATGCTGGAGATGTCGATAGCTGCCCCGATAACGCCCGCCAGGGTCCGTAGGGGCTTCACACCCAGTTTCCAGGCCCTGGCTTGCGGCTGCTGCGTCCCCAGGCCGCGCCACCGCACCAGCCATATGGCGTGGTCGAACACGAACCAGTCGGTGGTGTCGGACCGGACGACATTGCCGGAAGCATTCTTCATCACGGGCATGACCCCGGCCAGGTTGCGCGCCACCCCATCCATGACCTCCGGTGGAGAGATGACCGCGCATGCTCCAGCGGCGGCAGAACCGGTGCTCCGGGCCGGCCAGGTAAAGGTGGTGTCGAAGACCGCGCCGCACAGGTCCGAGCCCCGGTCGGCCATCAGGCGCCAGGACTCGAGGGTCTCGCGGGTGCGCACCGCGCGGCTGCCGCCCAGCCCGGTGTACAGGATCACCACGCCCAGCAGGGAGATCAGCACCAAGGGGATGAAGCCGATGAGCACGGCGTGGGCCGCCAGCTTGGGACGCAGCCGCAGGAAGTGCAGGCGCATGTGAAGCACAAGGTGCACAAGGGACCACGCCCAGAAGAAAACCAGGCTGCCCAGCGCCCAGCCGCCCAGGCACTGCAGGCGCAGAACGAGGGCCCCGGGTTCATCCAGCCAGAAACGCCGCGCCGGGTACAGGGCCGCCAGGATCACGAACCCCAGTCCGAACCCCAAGGCCCGGTTGCGGGCCGAGACCAGCCGCCAGGGGCTGTACCGCCGGAAAGTCAGGAACATGCCCGAAAGCATCAGCCCGAAGGCCATGCCGGCCTTGTCGGCGGCCAGGATCGATACCAGAGCGAACGCGTGCAGCCCCCACCACACCCGGGGCCGCCAGCTGTCCATGAGCAGGAACGCCAGGACCTGGTACCAGGACCCGGCCAGCAGGAGGCTGGCCACCACGGCGGTCGCCGCCAGGGGCATCAACCCGAGGTCCCGGCCCAGGCTGACAACACCCGTTGACGTCAACGCCAGGAGACAGGCCAGCAGAATCCGTCGCCAGGCAATGACCGGCAAGGCGATGGCCGCTGGTTCCCTCGCGGAACTCCCCATGCGCAACGGAAGCTTCACCGGATTCCGTGTTCCTCCTTGTAGGCGGCCCAGTTCTCCTTCAGGTGACAGAAGGCCTCGAAATCGTCGCCGACCAGGAACGGATTGTGCTCCTTCTCGTGACCTACCGTGGACACCTGCATGGTTCCCTGTCCACCGTAGTAGTCATGACCGGGATAAACCCGTGTCTGCGGGGGTAGTTGCAGGATCCGCTGCAGGGAGTCCCACTCCTGCCGGGCGCTGGAGCCCGGAAAGTACGGCCCGGTTCCCCCCACCTTGCCGCAGAAGAGAAGATCCCCGGTGATCAGGTGATCCCCGCACAGGAAGCAGAAGTGGTCCGGGCCATGGCCCGGGGTGGCCAGTGCGCGGATGATCAGGCCGCCGACATGGATGAGCTGGTCGTCTGCCAGGGTTTGCGTGTCCGGCAACCCACCCGGATCCCCGGCGTGGATCACCGCTCCGGTGGCGGCCGCCAGGGCGGCCGCATCGCCGTTGTGGTCGCTGTGCCCGTGGGTGATCAGGATATGACCGATGGACCACTGGTGATCCGCGGCGATGGCGGCGAAACGGTCGGCCCCGAAGCCGGGGTCCACGGCCGCTGCGTCCCCGGTGCGGGTGTCGGCCAGCAGGTACTGGAAGTTGCGGTCGCCCCCCAGGTGGAGTTGCAGAAGCTGCAGGGGAGCGTCGTCGAAGCTGTTGACGATCATGGTCATCCCTCCTTGACCCGGGTGGTTGAAGCGCCACGCGATCCCGCAAGCGAGTCAATCATCCGGGTCCACAACCAGCGTATCGCATGACCCGGGGCAGGCCAAGACATAACCCGCCCGCCGCCCGGGTGGTTGCGGCCGGCCCAGGGACTTCATAAGCTGATTCATAGTTTCTTTGTAGGATTTCCGGAGCATATCGCTACCGGATGTCATGATGCCGGATACCCGGGCCGACACGCCCACCCGGCAGGAAAGGACCAACATGCGCCGCTTGTTGACCCCAACCGTTATCGCGGCCGTCCTGCTGGGACTGGTCACCGCCGCGTGGGCCGCTCCCGGCCCCGGCGACCCCGGCACCGAGGCCACGGACTTCAACCTGCAGGAATACCCCTCCGGCCCCTTCCATACCCTGACCCAGCACCGCGGCCAGGTGGTGCTCCTGTTCATGATCGGCTACGGCTGAGTCGGCTGCATCAACAACGGCCCCGGTACGGAGGCCATCAGCCAGACCTACGCCAGCGATCCCTTCCAAGCCCTGGCCATCGACCTGTGGGACGGCGGCGTCCCCCAGTTGGACATCTTCGCCTCGGCCTCGGGCGTCACATTTCCCATCCTCATGTACGGGGGAGCGGCCGGACTCGCGACGGCCTACAACTGCAACGCCGACTACTTCTTCGTGGTCGGCGGCGACGGCATCATCACTTGGCGCGGGTTCTACGATGACGCCGGCATCCGGGGAGCCATCGACCAGGCCCTGGCTCAGCTCGTCTCTCCGGCCACGGAGATCCCCTTCGCCGGAAACCGGCTGCTGGAAAACTACCCCAATCCCTTCAACCCCCTGACCCGGATTCCCTTCGAACTGGCCGTGGGTGACGGCGAGGCCCCCGTTTCACTACAGATCCTGGATCTGCGCGGCCGGGTAGTGTCCACGCTGGTTGACGGCCGGAGTTACGCCCGTGGTCAGCGACATGAGGTGACCTGGGACGGCACCGACAACACCGGGCTACGTCAACCCAGCGGGACGTACCTGGCGCGCCTGAGGGTGGATGGAACCGAGCAGTTGCGCATGCTGACCCTGGTCAAGTAGAGAATATGGAGTGACCGGTCACCCGTCCGTATAATCGCGTGCTACCAGGCCATGGTGGATCTGGATAACGCAGACGGAGAAAGGATGACCGGCCAT
>JALUJS010000722.1 GCA_027056825.1 Candidatus Krumholzibacteriia bacterium
CCTCAAGGCCCTGCAGTGGCTGGTGGCCCAGATGGAGCACCGCTACCGCAAGCTGGCCAAGTGGTCGGTGCGCAACATCGCCCAGTACAACGCCAAGGTCGAGGCGGGGGAGATCACCGACAAGGATGGCGAGACCGTCACCGAGGTCATGCCCTACTACCTGGCCATCGTGGACGAGCTGGCCGACCTCATGCTGCAGATGGGCAACGAGATGGAAGGGCCCATCACCCGCCTGGCCCAGAAGGCCCGCGCGGTGGGCATCCACCTGATCCTGGCCACGCAGCGGCCCAGCGTGGACGTGCTGACGGGCGTGATCAAGGCCAACATCCCCTGCCGCATCGCCTTCCGGGTGATCCAGAAGAACGACTCGCGCACCATCCTGGACATGAACGGCGCCGAACAGCTGCTGGGCCATGGTGACATGCTCTACCTGCAGCCGGGCCGCGCCCTGCCCGTGCGCGTCCACGGGTCCTTCATCGACGTGGACGAGTGCGAGGCCATCGCCGCCCACTGGCGCAACTACCACGACCTGACCGAGGAGATCAGCCTCAACGAGAACCCCTCCGGCGGCGGCATGGTCACCGGCCAGGACGACCTGTTCGAGGACGCCAAGCGCGTGGTGGTCCTGCACCAGAGCGGCTCGACCTCCCTGTTGCAGCGCCGTCTGCGCATCGGCTACACGCGCGCCGGCCGGCTGATGGACATGCTCGAGGAGGCCGGAGTGGTGGGTCCGTTCACCGGCAGCAAGGCGCGGGACGTGCTCATCAAGCCCGAGGACCTGGACCTCGAAGGCGAGGGTGAGGCCTGATGCCCCGCGTCTGGTGCGCCACCCTCGGCTGCGACAAGAACCTGGTGGACTCCGAGGCCTTGCTGGGCCGTTTCGCCGGCCGCGGGGTCGAGGCCGTCTCGGACCCCGAAACGGCCGACATCTGGATCCTCAACACCTGCGGCTTCATCGAGGCCGCCCGCGCCGATAGCCTGGAGACGGTGGAGGAGCTGGCCGCGGCCAAAGGCGACCGCGTTTTGGCCGTCTGCGGCTGCTGGTCCCAGGAGCACGGCGACATGATCGGGGAGCGGTTTCCCGCCGTGGACGTGGTCGCCGGCGTGGGACGCTTCGACGAGGTGGTCACGGCCTGCCTGGCCGCGGCGGGGGGGCGGACCGACGCCCCGCAGCCGGCGAGCCCGGGCGACACCGACGCCTTCCCGCTGGCGGGACCGATCGTGGACGATCCCATGACCGCGCCCTACGCCGGGCTGACCGAACGCCCCCTGCTGACGCCCGCCCACGTGGCCTTCGTGAAGATCGGCGAGGGCTGCAACTTCAACTGCTCCTTCTGCCGGATTCCCCTGATCCGTGGCCGCCAGCGCAGCCGCCCGGTGGCCGAGGTCGTGGAGGAGGTCCGGCGTCTTGTCGCCGGCGGGGTGGTGGAGATCCAGCTCGTATCCCAGAACACCAGCGACTTCGGCCGGGACACGGGGGAGTCCCTCCTGGAACTGGTGCGGTCCCTGGGCGGGGTGGACGGGCTGCGTCGCATCCGACTGTTCTACCTCTACTCCGGACTGGTGACCGTCGACGACCTGCTGCGGCTGCTGGATACGCCAAAGGTCGCGCCCTACCTCGACCTGCCGGTGCAGCACGCCTCCCCGCGCCTGCTCAAGGCCATGCGGCGGCCCGGGTACGAGCGCACCTCGCCGGACTTCTTCTCCCGCCTGCGCGCCGCGTGCCCGGACCTGGTC